>JAOUPD010000062.1 GCA_029880065.1 Hadesarchaea archaeon | reverse complement strand
TTCAAAGCATTTTCTGCAGCGTCTTGCCATCCACTTGTAGAATATCCAACAAGTTCTATGATTTTCACCACTGCCACATGTTCACCTCCTCACTGTCTGTGGTTCTCTGTCGATTTATAACGTATTCGATGTTTTCTGAATATCTGGCGAGCTCTCAGCGCGCACGCTCAAAAGTCAGTTAACTTGCTTGCTCATCTCTAATCCTCAACGTTTTTCACAAATCAAATCAAAGGCTATACTCGTAGCGGTCTCGATATATTTCCTGCATCTTGTTTGCCACATCTTCTCCTACTTCGCTTTAATATTCCCTATGGAAAAACTTGCGTCGCCATGTAACCCACTCGTGCAATTGGTTGCAATTAGTGACCGGTCTCTCATGAAGCCCATTAAGACAGGGCAACTGTGCGTGAGACATCATCACTCTTGTCTTGCGGTGAAATTTTAGCCCAACCAACCAACCAACTTGGTTTAGGTTTGGGGTTAAATTTTAATCCAACCAACCAACCAACTTAAAATTTAACCCCCAAAAGCGGATTTGTGGAAGAAATCACGAACACTTGTGAATAGGAACCACTCCTAGAGAAATAACTTTGAAAAAAGGTGGAGTTTGCTGGATTTAAGCGGTTGATGTCACCACTGGTCCCGTGTCCAAATCCCCGCGACCCCACCACGTGTAACAGTGGACTTGGGCACAGGCTGCTTTAGCTAAAGTTGGCAGTTCCCAAGCTTTCTATCTTTATTGGATTAATACCTGATTGAAATTAGGACTCTAAACGCTCTTTTAAGTAGGCCCCAATGAACATTGCAAAAATTCCGAGTAAAACTGGTAAATTGCCTGTGCCTAGGCTTGCTACTGCAGAACCTGGACATTGACCTGAAATTCCCCAACCGATTCCAAATATGACTGCACCGATTATAGTTTTCCATGACAGAATCCCGCGTCTTGGTTTGAATTCACCACCAAGTACTGGCTTTTTTTGATATTTTGCTAATACGTTTATTGCAAAGGCTGTTACTAATGCTGCTCCGCCTAAGACGAATATTAGCCCCAAATCTTCTAATTTTAGGAAACTTAGGACAATTTCTTGTTTGGTCATTCCACTATATGATAGACCGAACCCAAACAGTATCCCGCCAATTAGTACGATTATGTTTCTTTTGTTCATGGTGAAACGCCCAATATATTAACAATGCTCGCCGTTACGATGCCAACGCCCATGAAAACGATAACAGAATATAGAGATGTTTTAGAAAGTGATGCTAATCCACTTATTCCATGACCTGAAGTGCATCCGCTGGATAGTCTTGTTCCAAATCCTACTAATAATCCGCCCAGAATTAACCGCCATAATTGAACTGAGGTTGTCCAAAATCCTGTCGGTGAAAGTGTAAGAGTGTGAATAAATGCTCCGATGACTAGACCTGTAGCTAACGTTAATCTCCAGCCTCTTTGTTTTATATTTGAGTCTTTCTGGAAATTTTTTCTTTTAGAGAACCAAGATAATGTGGTTGTAAAAAAGCTGCTTTGAGTTGCATGTAGCCCTGTTACTAGGTATATTAAAGATACTCCAATTCCAACTATTAGTCCGCCCAGTAAATATGGTTCAATTCCAAGAGGAAACATGAATACCTTTGATGTTCAGTTTTTGATTTAAGGTTTTTCCAACACTTTGTTTTATGATTTAGTTAATTTGAACCCGGCTTTGACCCATGCTTCTATTCCGCCTAAACAGTTATAGACGTTGTCAAATCCTGCTCTGAGCAAAATACTTGTTCCAAAACTGGACCGGTTCCCTGTTTTACACATAACGACTATCGGTTTATCCTTAGAAATTTCATCTGTCTGTTTCGGAAGGTGTCCAAGATAAATGCGCATTGCTCCTTTGATGTGTCCATCATTCCATTCTTTTTCACGACGAACATCTAAGATTGTGATTTCTTGGTTTGCCTCAATCATTTTTCTTAGTTCATGAACCGATAGTAATCCGTTTTTTGCAATAGGTAAACCTTGCTTATACCAAGCTTCTAGGCCACCTTCCAAGTATCCTGCAATTTTATCTAAACCAAGCCTAAACAAATTATCTGCTGCAAAATCCAATGCATGTAAATCTTCAACAACTAGCAAAATTGGTTTGTTATAATCTGCAACCCAGCCTACATTTAGTAACCTTTTGGGGGTCAGACTAAAGGAGTCTTTTATATGGGCTGCTCCAAAAGCTGCGGGAGTTCTTGTATCGATAATGTAAGAGTTTTCAGCAGTTTTCTTAAATTCTGAAGGAGTTAGAGGATGCGGAGTAGGTATTTCACCTAATATTGGGGGACCATTAAGATTGTAAGCTTCCATTTGCATGAAATATGGTGGAGTTTGGTGCTGTTCACTTGTTTTTTGTTTGATAAAAGCTTCTTTGGTTAGGTTCAACATTGGGTTTGTTTTCTTTTCGATTCCAATTGTGCTTATTTCTCTTTCTCTTATTTTGCCGCCGCATACTGACCCAGAACCATGAGCTGGGCACACTATTACTCCATCACCTAAGGATAAAAGTTTGTCATTTATGCTGTCATACAATCTTTCCGACATAGTAGGGGTCATTTTTTCTCCAAGAAAATCGGTTCTACCTACATCTCCTACGAAAAGTGTATCTCCAGTGAAGACAATTACAGGTTCTTCTCCACTTTCTAGGTCGTATAAAACATAACTTGTGCTATCTGGTGAATGGCCTGGAGTGTGCAATGCTTTAATTTTCAGTGTTCCCACATTGATTTCTTGGTTGTCTTTGATGATTTTGCCGAATCCCCAAGGCAGCCCGGGGCCGTGAAATATTGTAGCTCCTGTGAGCTTTTCTAGTTCTAAGGACCCGGTAACGTAATCTTCGTTTCTATGGGTTTCAAAAATATAGTTTATTTTTGCTCCCCAGTTCTTAGCAATTTGTTGATAGATTTTGCAGTCTCGTCTGGGGTCGATTACTGCTGCCTCATTGTTGTTTCCTATGATGTATGAAAGGTGTGAAACTATCTCTGATTTTACTGTTTGAATTAACATTGTAACGACCCTTTTTGTATTCAATTATAGTTTTACTTAAGATTTTTCAGTTGCTTGTTAAACTGTATTTTTTCTATGGAACTGGAAATGTGTAAACTATGGCAAGGACTATTAACAATGCGGGTATTGCAGCTAAAATTCCTGTTTTAATAAGCCTGTTTCTAGGAATAATTCCTGTTGAGTAGATTAGGGCCGTAGAGGGTACTCCTACTGGCGTTATGAATGCTATGGTTGCTGTTAGAGCTACTGCCATTACAAAAGGAACTGGTGTCATTTCTAAAATGTTTGCAGTTTCAATTGCTATAGGTATTAAAATTGCGGCGGTTGCGCTGTTTGAAATAAAATTCGTTAAGAGAAGCGAAATCAGGCTTAAAACGGCTATTATTACTATTATGGGAGATGAACCGTGCATAGATGCTATGGCACTGCTTATGCCGCTGGCTGCACCAGATTCAATCATTGCTTCGCCCAATAGAATTCCGCCTCCTACTAGAAATATTAATTCCCATTGGATTGATTGTAAATCTTTGAGGTCAAGTAGGTTTAGGCCGAACATTATTAGAACCGCAGTTACAGAAACTATGGCTACATTAGATACTGAAGTTGGCAATCCGAGCCAGCCTTCAAACTGGCTTCCCATGAACCAGAATAGTATTGTTCCCAAAAAAATTAGAAGTATTTTTTTCTGTGTGGTGGTTAGTTTTTCCATTTGTTTTTTTTGTTCAATTATTGCATCTAGGTTTAGTGTTATTTTTGGAGAGGGGTACAACTTTTTCAATAACAAAAAGGATGTTGCTAATATTAACAGAGAAACGGGTAAGCCGTAGTATGCCCATTCAATGAACCCAAAAGGAATTGTTTCTCCCAGTAATGCTCCAGCTATCATTGCAGGGGTGCTTCCTGTGAGCATGGCAGTGCCACCGATTGATGTGCTTATAGAGACTCCTAATAGCATCTTGCGTTTAAGATTAACAAGTTCTTCAGGCATTGCTGTCAGTATTGAGAGAATAACAGGTAAAATTACTGCTATTGCTACAGTGTTTGACATCCACATGCTTAGGAAGGCAGTGGCAGCTATAACTAGCAAAATTAGTCTATCTATTTTGCCTTTGGAGTAAGTTAGTAGGTTGTATCCAATCCATTTATCTAATCCATGTTTTTTTATTGATTGACCCAAAACAAGACCTCCAATCATAAGGAATATAATTGAGTTTGAAAAAGGAGCAAAGGCTTCTTTTGGATTAAATACTCCTAACAAAGTTAGCATTACAGGTATTGTAAGCCCAGTTATTGGTAAAGGAAATACTTCGAGCATCCAACAGCCTGCAGCAAAAACAAAAGTGGTTAAGGTTCTTCTTACAATCTCTGGCTGATTAAAAGTTATAAAATAGACCAGAAATGCGATAATTAGAACAAAAAACAAGTTTTTTCTTGAGTACAAAAATTTGGTAAGTTTTGGTGGAACTTCGAATGCAGTCCATTTAATTGGTTTACAAAAGTAGCATTCTTTCTTCTCTTCAGAATCTGCCTTTTGACTGGTTTTTTCGAGGTCTCCCATCCCTCATAATCTCCTTGGGAAGCAGAACTTGTATGATAAACGATAGAATTTAACTCTTAAGTGTCCTAAGACTTTCTGGTATTACTCGACCCTAAATGTTAAGTTACTATTTTAACCGACAACTCATTAAACTGTGCGCGCGCGCATTTCGAGAATTATGGAAGTCGATTCATCTGGTTGGCAGACGATGACTTCGGAGTAGGCAAAAGGGCTAGTGAACTAGCCAAAGAAATTATCCAGAAAGGGCTTTCTGAAGATTTGATGTGGTTTACCCAAGTAAGATGCGATGATATAATCAAACATCAAGACGCTCTACCTAAATTGCGGAAGTCAGGTCTCCGTTGGATCCTTCTAGGAGTTGAAAACTCAATCCAATCAACGCTTGAAACCTTCAGGAAGAATATTACTCCTGAAGACGCTAAGAAAGCGGTTAAGCTCTTAAAAAAGAATGACATCTTCGCCCAAGCGATGTTCATAATAGGTGAACGCAAAGATACAGCGGAATCAATCGCAGAATCAAGAAAGTTCATTGACGAATTGGATTCAGATTTTGTCATTTTCGCTATTCTTACGCCATTTCCTGGAACTGAGCTTTTCGAGGAGGCAAAAAAGAATGGGTGGATAGAAGACTCTAATTGGGCCAACTACGATATGGTACATTCAATAATGCCAACGGAAACCCTGTCAAGGAAAGAGGTGCAGGAAGAACTCTACAAATGTTATAGAAGCTTTTATGGTTCATGGAAAAGAAGACTTCAAGGATCATTTTCTAGAAACGAATTGAAAAGAAGAGTTTACTGGCACATGCTGAGTCGAGGTATACTTAAACAACTTAGAGGCCTTTTCTAGTACATATGACAATTTGCGCGCGCTGGGTTCATGCAAGGGGTAATTTTTTGTCCCCTTTTTTACCCCTCGTATTTTTGTTATGAGGGGTAAGTTTTTCTATACTTTTTACCCCTCGTATTATTAGCTTTAGTTTGTTATGAGGGGTAATTTTTCTTTGAGTTTTTACCCCTCACATATTATTCTCTATGGTACCATCCTGTACCTTCCTATACCATCATGGTACCCTTCCTTAATTGGGGGTAAAAAATGGTAATTAACCTTCCATTAACCGTCGTCCGTCGTTGGTCCGTCCGTTGTTTGTTGTTGTTGTTGTTGGGTTAAAATTTAATCCAACCAACCAACGGAGACGTTAATGGACGGCGGTTATGGACTTCCAAACAACTGAATGACCAATTTAGGATACACCCTAATGGTACAGGAAGGATATTACTGGAATAGGAAAAGGATAGGATAATTAGTTAGTAGTGCGACGGGTAAAATTCACTCAAAAACTACCCCTCATAATGAACTCAATATCCAACGCACATACGGCATAGTTAATGTTTATTTTTCTTCTTTTTTCTTTCTAATGATTTTAAGAACTACACCACTAGAAGTTGGGTCGGGGCAACGGACAAATTCTGTTGTAGTGCCATCAGGGTCAATTTCTTTTTCATAAGGAGTGCCTTCATATTTCCAAGGAAGCGTACCGCCATATCGGAGAACACGAATCATGCTGCTAACGCTATCCAGTAACCAAGGACACATAATTCCTCTATCTTCCGGATACTTCAGTTTATCACCTGCTTTGTGATACCCACAGCCCCCGCTTTCATAAATTTCAAGCTCGATTGTGTATCCCATTATGACTTTCCGTTGATATCCCATATTGTCACCAAAGCAAATTTTAAATTACTACATTGTTGCATCTATTTATCCATTTAGGTTTGGATTTTGGGTTAAAATTCGACCCATCAACCAACCAACCAATTGACTAAGCTGACGCTGATTGTCAAATGCATTCTTCGGCGTCAGCGTAAGGTGACGAATGCAACATACCGCCCTGACCTGACAAAAAGCAGAGTGATTTAGGTCAGGACAGGAAAGGTTCAGCTGGAAATGGACTGGCATCTAATAGGCAGGAATCAGGACTTCTTACCATATCAGATGGACATTCAAAAAGATAGAACTCAATGGGGTAGAATCGAGAAAAAATTATACCCCTTCTGACTGGTTCTTTGATTATTTGTTCTTCAGAATATCTAATGTCACAAGAAAGAGAAAAGGAAGAATTGCAGTTGCCAAAACAAAAATAAAGAAAGGGTGTTCGCAATTTTTCCCTTGGCTTTTTCATATGACGGTTATTCT
>JAOUPD010000061.1 GCA_029880065.1 Hadesarchaea archaeon | reverse complement strand
CTTTACACCTTCTAGCGCTTCTTTCACCTTCGCATCCTCGCGGTGCCCCTCGAAGTCGATGAAGAAGAGATAATCGCCGAGCGCCTTCTTTGACGGACGGGACTCGATCTTCGTCAGGTTTATGTTGCGAACCGCGAACTCGCCCAATATCTTGTGAAGGATACCCGGCCTGTCTTGGGCTGTGTAAAATGCGACCGAGGTCTTGTCGCGGCCCGTGGGTTTGCTATCCTCCTTCGAGAGGCATAGAAAGCGGGTGGTGTTCATCTCTCCCGACTGGATGTCATCATGAAGCACTTCCAGCCCGTAGAGGTTCGCGAGCGCCTTTGGCCCAATCGCCGCCATGTGAGGTTGTTTAAGTTTGCCAACCTGTTCCGCGGCTTTGGCGGTGCTCGTCATCTCGATGAGTTCCGCTTTTGGCAAGTTCTTCTGCAGGAACTCGCGGCACTGGGCCAGCGCCTGAGGATGGGAAAGCACCTGGGTGATCAGCACGAGCTTCGACCCCGGTACTCCGAGTAAGGAATGTGAGATCGGGACAACGACTTCGGCTTGGATTTTGAGGTCGGTCCACACGAGCGCATCTAGCGCCTCCCCTACGGAACCCTCTCGCAAGCTCTCAACTGGGATGACTCCAAAATTTATTTTTTTACTTGCCACCGCATTAGCAACATCGGTGATCTTTGGATATGGTACTATCCTCGCTTTTTCACCAAATTGTTTTTTAGCAGCTAATTCTGAATATGTTCCTCTGGGCCCAAGAACTCCCACCCTCATGTTTTACCCTCCTCAAATCTTTCATACATTCTTTTGTATGCATTTTTGGTTTTAGCCGACCCCCATGGAGCCAGCGCCTCTTTGAAGATTGCTCGAACGCTTTTGGCATCGCCCGCAGAGAAGGCGATGTCCAGCGAACGGCAGGCCTCGAGGAGCGAACTCCGCACGACTCGCGCGTATCGGTTGCGCACCTGAAGTTCGCCGTATAGCTCAGGGTTCCCCGCGAGCACGGATTTAGCTAGATCGAGTAAAGTCGCAAACATTGGGGTGCGAAGCTTTTCCGCTTGTTTAAGCCCTTTCATCGACTTGAGCGCGTCGAGGTAGACGAGAAGCACGAAATGGGTCATGCATTGAGTTATCGCCATCAAACGGTCATGCTCCTCCGCGTCCATCTCGGTGACCCGCGCGCCCAGTTCGATTAAGCGGTTTTTGAGCGCGGCGTAGCGTTGGCCGGGCTTTACTGGCACCACCACGAAATCTTTCCCCTTGACGCTTGCCGCCCCTGGGCCGAAGAGGGGATGGAGTGATACAAGCTCGACTTTTGCTTCTATGGTCTTCATGACCTCAACGACATCGCTCTTTACTGAGGTAATATCGGCGATCAGCACCCCCCGTTGGACTTGCCCAGTAAGCGATTTGATGACTTCAGGAGTCTTGGAGATCGGCACAGCGACCAGCACGAGCTCAGCTTCTGCAGCAGCTTCGGCGACCGACTTAGAGCTTATACCCAATTCTTTGGCCACCCGCTCGGCCTTGGTTGCGCTGACATCTGCGACTACAACCTCGTCCAAATTTTGTTTGACAAAACCAGCCAGCCATTGCCCCATCGCGCCCGCGCCGATGACAGCGACCTTCACCTGCTTTCCCCCCTCAACTCCCGTTTTGCTGCAGCCCTCATAATTTTAACGGGCGCACGCTTACCAGTCCAAATCTCGAACGCTAGCGCGCCTTGATGCACGAGCATTCCTAACCCATCGATAGTCTTTCCCCTCGCTCGCCTCGCCTCTCGCAACAGCTTCGTCCGGAGAGGTTCGTAGACGATATCATAAACAACGAGTCCGCGATGCATCATGCTCGCACGCACTAGGGTTTTGTTGATCTTGGGGTACATCCCTACTGACGTGGCGTTGATTAGGACATCCGCATTTTTCAAAGCCTTGGTGAGTTCGGTGCGACCCAAGGAAGCTACTCCCACATTTATCCCCAGCTTTTGCTCGATTGTCGACGCCAGCGCCCGCGCCTTTGGGACGGTGCGGTTGGCGATTGTGAGCCTTGCGCCTGCCCTAGCTAAGGAGAACGCGATGGCGCGGGCAGCCCCCCCTGCACCCAAGAGCATCACTTCCTTCCCCTTAACGGAGCCAATTTTTCCCTGAAGCGCTCGGATGGCACCCTCCCCGTCGGTGTTGAACCCGATTAGCTTCCCTCGATTTTTCTTGACCGTGTTGACCGCGCCTACTAAGCTCGCGGACTCATCGAGCTCATCGAGCAGACTGACGATACCTATCTTGTGAGGGATGGTGACGTTGAGCCCAGCGATACCCAGCGCCTGGACGCCAGCAATTGCGTCAGCAAGCATGGGCTTTGGCACGCGAAGGGCGATGTAAGCACAGTTAAGCCCAAGAGCGCGGAAGGCAGCATTGTGCATGACTGGCGAGAGACTTTGCTCAACTGGGTCGCCTATCAGCGCGAAGAGTTTGAGCTTCGTCAAGTTCATCGTTTCTCCTTGGGAATCAACTCATGTAACAAGCGCTTCATCGTCGCTACATCGAGCTGTCCAGGCGCGGTTGCCTTGCCTGCAGCCGCGTAAACAATGGGTGAACCTAATATCGGGGCAGCAATGCGCGTTATCTTGCCGGCGTCCCCCATTGCGAATGCTATGATTGGCACCGCTACCTCATCCTGCACCTGAGCTAGGAAATCAAGCATGCGGAGCGCGTCCTCTGTGCCCTCCGCGAATGTCACAATCTTCGCAATGTCGCACCCAGCTCCCGCTAAGCGCTTTGCAGTGCCTATCATAACTTCGATGGATGGCGTTATGGAAAAATCGTGGCAGGACATTATCACCGCGACACCGGATTTTTTAGCCTGCGAAACCACCCGCTCACGCAGGGGTTCGGGAGTCGAGAGTTCGATGTCGATGCAGGAAACCCCTCGCGCGACGCCCTGGAGCAGCACCTCGATACGCTTATTTTCATCTCCCTTAAAGCCGCCTCCCTCGCTTTCCAAGCGGTTCGTCAAAATCACCGGAGCTTTGACGGGCAGCAGCTCCTCCCAGCCTGCTTGATCGTGAAGTCCATCCACCCGGAGCTCGACCAAGTCCGCGCCCTGTTCGATAGCTTTGGCTACGCCAGCTTTCATTTCGTCGACTTTTTCAGCCATTACTGAACCACAGATGGCTGGAGTTGACAACTTGTGTTTGCCCAACCTCAGCTCGCCCAAAGTAAACACCCCTGTTTATCTCTCGACTACTGTCTCTTCAACCTTAACGCCAAAATGTCGTCCAGCTCGCTCGAGATGTACGAGCACCTCGTCACCGGGCTTGAGCTTCGCCACCGAGATCGGTTTTCCACTTTTGTCGACGAGGTTTATTGTTTCAGCATTCTGGAGCAGCGTTTTGAATTTTTCTCCTTCACGCTCGGCCTCAACGAACAACAGCGGCCGACGCTCTATCTTTACCCGTCCAACCACACCCACCCTGGACTCGCCCCTAGCGTTTACGAGCAGTACCTCGTCGCCCGCGCCTAGCTCTGACATGTATTTCGTCTTCCCCCCGGGCAATCGGATGTAGGCGTGCACTGCCCCTGCATTCACGCGAAATGGACGAGGCTCGACAAATTCACTTAACAAAGTTTCTGAATGAACGAGAAACATGCCACCCGCCTGGCTTCCCACCAACATCCCCTCACCAACGCTCATGAGTGAGGTGGTGTCAACGCAGGCTCGGTCGCCCATACCTACGGGACGAACTGTGGTGACCTTCGCTGGCACAAGCTCAAGCTTTTCAAGCGTGAGCAGCTCGAATGCCTCACACACTTTGCGGATTTCTCCAGCTCCACGCTCTCGCGGGTCAAGCAACACACCGGCAACACCGATCTCTAGTGTTTCTATCGCGACTTTGGCTTCCTCGGCGTTCTTCACCCCAGTCAGAACTTTAACCTCAGCGCTTTGGAGTTCAGCAATCAGATTCTCGAGCGGAATTACCTTCCAGTCGGGCGTGATTGCAACGAGGAAGTCAGCTACTTTTCCCGCTTTGACAGCGGCGCGCTCAAGTTCCTTGTTCGCTATCTCGACCAGTACCGCAACCTTTTTTTCTTGTTCGTGCAGCTTCTCAATTTGCTTTATTACTTGTCCGACCTCGGCAGTGCTTCGAGCACTCAACATCACCACACCAACACCTGGCGCTGGCTCGCTTGCCGTGATAGCAATAGCTCCAAGCTTGAGCGCTTCTTGGGTCTCCTCGGGATTCACCAGCACGACATCCGCGCCAGCCTCAATCGCTGCGCTGATGAACGGTTTTCGCTTTCCCCAAGGCTCCTCCCAGTCAGCCCTGACCCAAACAAGCTTGCGCAATTTTGTTCACCGCTTGAGTTCACGCATCGCCCGATCGACTGAGACTTTTCCGTGCACGATCTGCGTCAGCGCCCGAGTCATTCCGGTAGGGTTCCGGTGCTGGAAGATGTTACGCCCTATCGAAACCCCTATCGCGCCAGCTTTAATCGCCTCGCCCACCATCTCAAACACATCCCGCTCGGTCGCCATCTTTGGACCACCAGCAATCACCACTGGCACAGGGCAGCCCCGGACAACCTTTCGGAAGGAGTTGATGTCCCCGGTGTAAGAGGTCTTAATTATATCAGCTCCCAGTTCCGCTCCGACCCGTGCTACCTGCGCAACTACCTCGGGGGCATGTTGGTTCTTTATTTTGGGACCGCGTGGGTACATCATCGCAAATAAAGGCATGCCCCAGTCCGCGCATGTTTCAGCTACATCACCTAATGCCTGGAGCTGTTCCGGTTCGTTCGCCGCACCCACGTTAACGTGGACCGAGACGGCGTCCGCGCCCAAGCTGATTGCCTCCTCAACTGTCGCTACCGGAACCTTACAGTTGGGGTCAGGCCCCAGCGAGGTGCTCCCCGAGAGGTGAATGATAAGCCCAATATCCTTTCCGTATCCTCGGTGCCCTGCGCGAATGATTCCTTTGTGGAGCACGACGGCGTTTGCCCCACCATCAGCTATCTGGTTTATAATTGATGCCATGTCTTCTAGCCCTGCGATAGGTCCCATACTCAAGCCGTGGTCCATAGGCACGATTACAGTTCGCCTTGTCTTTCGGTCGATTATCCGCTCAAGCCTAACGCGCTTTCCAATCTCGGACAATTACACTACCTCCGTATGTGATATACTGCACACACATTAAAAAGTGTGCCAAAAAGCGAGAATTTGCTCGTGGCCTAGGTATGGCTGCTCTAACAATAAAAGCAATTACCGCCGTCGCAACTCATCTGGTTCGCCATACCTTACACCAACTACCCCCCTAGCGTCAAATTCTTATTAAACCTTTCGGAGATTGTGTAACGGGAGCCCCATGGCGTTGTTGAAAGTTATGCCCTCGAAACTGGCAGGCGAAGTTAAAGCGCCGCCCTCAAAAAGTTACACCCACCGAGCGTTCATGGTTGCGTTGCTGGCGAGGGATGAAAGCAAGATTATCAACCCACTTTTAAGCTTCGACACCGAGGCGACAATCGAAGCGATTCGAACGCTCGGCGCGGAAGTCAGCCAAGAAGATGATGTTTGGAGAGTACTAGGAACCGCTGGCGAACTCAAGCCCCGTGCTGACATTATCGACGCTCGCAACTCAGGCACAACGATTCGTTTGATGAGCGCAATAGCAGCACTTTCACCCAAGCTCGTACGTTTGACCGGAGATGAATCAATTCTTGCCCGCCCAATTGGACCTTTAATCGAGGCGCTCAACAAGTTAGGGGCTAAAGCACGCTGCGAGGGGCCCCAAGGCAGGCCCCCGGTAGTTGTTGGTGGTGGATTACGCGGGGGTGAAGTGGAAATCACAGGCACGATAAGTTCACAGTTTATCTCAGCGTTACTGTTGGCTTCCCCCTACGCGAAGGAGAACGTAGAGATAACAGTAACCGAAGAACTCCGATCCAAGCCCTATGTCGAGATCACGCTCGAGTTGCTCGATGGGGCTGGGGCCAAAATCAAGCGCGACCGAGCCCTTATGGAGTTCAAAATTCCTGGTGGGCAGGTCTTCAAGGCGATAGATTTTGATGTCCCCGGTGATTTCTCCTCAGCAGCTTTCGTGCTCGCTGCAGCTGCACTCGCGGGAGGTACCGTGCGGGTGAGTAACCTCGATGTACAAAGCGCCCAAGGGGACAAGCGGATTATTGAATTACTCCGTGAATTTGGGGCAGATGCAAGGGTGAAAGGCAAGACGGTCGAAGTCTCAGGTGGCGAGGAGCTCTCAGGAATCGAGGCCGACTGTGGCGATAACCCTGACTTGGTGCCTGCGCTCGCGGTGCTCGGCTCAGTTGCCGAAGGTCGGACTAGACTCCTGAATATCCCCCATCTACGGCTCAAGGAGACCGACCGTATCCATGCTCTAGCAAGTGAACTTCGAAAGTTGGGGGCCGAAGTGAAGGAGCAACCGGACGAGCTTCGCATTCGAGGAGTGAAGCGACTCAAAGGCGCAAAACTCACTTCCTATGGAGACCACCGAATGGCGATGGCTTTCGCGGTAGCTAGTTTAGTCGCGTGGGGGGAAACCATTATAGAGGGGGCAGAGAGCATTAGCGTGTCATATCCAAGCTTTGTCGATGATATACGAAAGTTGGGGGGGAAAGTGGAGTTGATTTGATGGCTGGGAACACATTCGGGAAGTTATTTAAGATCACAACTTGGGGCGAGAGCCATGGTCTTTCTATCGGAGTGATTGTCGATGGTGTCCCAGCTGGTTTACCGCTGAGCGAGGCGGATGTACAGCACGAACTCGACAGGCGGCGCCCTGGTCAGTCAATCCTTGCGACACCACGCAGGGAACGTGACCGAGTCGAAATCCTCTCCGGAATTTTCCAAGGCAAGACGCTCGGCACGCCGATCTGCATGCTCGTCCGCAACATCGATGTCGACTCAAAACCATACGAAGAAATCAAA
>JAOUPD010000060.1 GCA_029880065.1 Hadesarchaea archaeon | reverse complement strand
ACGCGAGAATAGAGAGTGAAATCGCTGATCTTAGCGCCCACATCAAAGAAATCGCTTCCCAAAGCGAACAAGATGTTTCGCCTGAAAAAATACCCTTGCTTTCCTCGAAGTTCGAAAATCTTTACGAGAGGTTTAACGCGCTGGCTCAAACCTTTGATTCTAGCAGATCACGCGCTGAAACCGAAAAAGTGCTTCAAGAGCTCCGTGGGGTTCTGGATGATTTACGTGTTATCTTAGACGACTTTTCCAAACATTTCGAGCAGGCTTCAGAGCTTCTCAAGGGTACACCATCGTTTGAGAAACTAAACGAGCCTGATACGAGGCCACAACTTCACCGCCGCCTAATAAGCTTGGAAGCTGTGCGTTCCCAGCTGGATAATAGGCTGAAACAGCTACAGCAACAAGTCCAGGAAGCCCAGATTGAGCTCGATAGAGTCACCGTGCTGGAAGAGAAGGAGCGGTCCTCGGTCGGGACCCTCCGCAAGGAAAGGGAAAAACTTCGGTCCAAAGTCGGGAGCCTCAAGGGGAAAGCAGGCCACATAGAGGATCCAATAGAGCAACTCAGTAACGAACTGCAGGCATGCAGGGTCGAGGAGGCCTCGCTGCGACCCCAACTCGAAAACATCGAAGGAAAGCTAAAGCAAGTCAAGATAGAGGTTGAAATTACTAGCGATGTCGATCCGGCCAAGCTCGAACGAAGAGTCGGAGCTCTAGAGGCGGAGCTTGAAGCACTCGGTCCTGTGAACTTCCGGGCTATCCAAGATTTCAGAAATGCCGAGCGCCGTTACAACTCCGAAAAATTGAAGCATGACAAGCTGGTCGCGGAGAAGCAGGCGATCCTCGATTTCATGCGAGAAATAGATGAAAAGAAAAAAGAAGTGTTCATGCAGACTTTCAACGAGCTCTCACAATACTTCAGCAAGATTTTCAGCGAGCTATCGCCGGGAGGCGTGGCGAGGCTGATTTTGGAGAACGAGGAGATTCCATTCGAGGGAGGACTCGAGATCGAGGCCAAACCAGCTGGCAAGGAGATTGCTCGGGTGGGGGCACTTTCAGGTGGGGAAAAAGCACTAACCGCGCTCGCTTTTATCTTCTCCCTCCAGCGCTTCCGACCCACCACTCTCTATGTGCTCGATGAAATCGACGCCCACCTCGACGACCAGAACCTCCGTCGGGTCGCGGAGCTCATCAGCCGATCCTCGCGCGAGTCGCAAGTCATCCTCGTCACACTGCACGATTCGATGATGTCTGTGGCCGATCGTTTGTTCGGTGTCACGATGGGCAAGAGCGGGGTGTCTCGCTTGTTCTCAGTGGAGCTAGCGGGGTTGGCGGCATGAGGTGAAGACATGACGACTATCGCTGATCAACCTTTCCAGATTCTGCTCGGGCTGGTACAGGAGCACAAGCTCGACCCGTGGGATGTCGATATCGAGAAGATCGCAGGTGTCTACATGCAACGCGTGCGGGAGATGCGGGAGTTCGACCTTCGTGTTTCAGGACGGACGCTGCTTTCGGCCTCGGTGCTTTTGCGGATGAAATCAGATTTCGTGTTCAACGGACATAAAAATCCGGAAGCAGAGGAGGAGCTTAAGGAGATGTTCGATCTCGATTTGCCTGAACTCGGACAAATAACGATTATACAGCGCTCACCCCGCAAAATTACACTTCTCGATCTCATGGGCGCGCTACAAGAGGCGCTCAAGGATACCCCAACGCGGAAAGTCTTCCAGAGGAGGAAGTTAGAGAAAATCATGCAGACGCTCAGCGAATATCACATAAACATCGAGCGGTACCTTGAGGAACTGTACCAACGGGTGAAAAGCCGCACCGCTTCAGGGCAAGAAATCTCGCTCTCGGCGCTCGTCCTCGAACGAACTAGGCTCGCGGTGGCTAGGACACTCCTCCTCCTATTGTTCCTCGAAATTCAAGGCAAGGTAGTGTTGCGGCAGCCCGAACCATTCGGTGAAATATTTGCCTCCTTGCTGGCGGGGGAGGGGTAGCATGGGAGTTAAGGAAGATTGCTCGATTATCGAAGCCGCCCTCTATGCAGCTGATCGTCCGTTGACTCTAGGCGAACTGCGTGAAATCTTAGAGACCTCGTCTGAGACCTACGCGCGCAAGCTCATGGATGAGTTCACAGCCGACTACGGGAAGAGGGGCGGTCCCCTGATGCTCACCGAAACCTCAAAGGGGACCTTTTCGCTCCGCCTCCGTGAGGAGTACATGCCGAAGCTGGAGGGGGTGATGTCCAAAGCAAAGCTCTCGCGGGGGGCTTTGAAGACGCTCGCCATGATTGCCTACAAGCAGCCCGTCTACCAAGCAAGACTCGCCGACGTACGGGGCAGCCGAGTCTACGATCACATCAAACAGCTTACCGCGCTGGGGTTCATCGAGTCCAGACGTTTCGAGCGGACACGAGTGCTTCGAACCTCGCAAAGATTCGCGGGTTACTTCGGTTTTGAGGACGATATGGACAATATCCGTGAACGAATCGAAGAGCTCATGAGATAAGGACTTTTTATACCCTTGTGCCCAAAGATTGCAAGCGGTGTCTAAATGGCTAAGTGGCAGGGTAGATCGCTGAAGAAGCCCAGCGGGGGGCGAATATGGGCCAGCCGGAAGAAGCGTAGGCGGGAAATGGGGAGCGAGCTCATCGAGACCAAACTCGGCCCAATGAAGCGGGTCGAGCGACGCGCTTTCGGTGGGAACATAAAAATCAGCTTGCTTGGCATCGATGTCGCTAACGTTGTGGACCCGAAAACCGGACAGACGAAAAAATCGAAAATACTCAAAGTTGTCGAAAATCCTGCTGACCCCCACTTCGTTCGTAGAAATGTTCTGACGAAGGGAGCGATAATCGAAACCGAGCTCGGCCGCGCGCGCGTAACTAGCCGGCCCAAGCAGAGCGGGGGAGTAGACGCCGTGCTACTCGAGGCCAAGCCCGTTGAAGCTGAGAAACCTGTTGAGAAGCCGGCGGTGCCCGAAGAAAAATCATAGCGTTTGTTGCTTCCCTTTGCCGACGATGTGCACGACTTTCCATTTTCGCTTTTTTAACTCCTTTGTTATGAAGCGGCGATGACATGCGCTCGGATACGACTCGACGCACATAATCGCTGAGGATTTCTCGCGAGCGAGTTTCATCAGCTCCTTCAACCCTTGCTTGAACTCTCGGGTCCGGGTGTAGTTTCCGTAGCCCCCACGATATCCGCCGAGCTCTCGGATGTGGACATAACCTATGCCCATTGCGGGGAGGGTCCGCTGCAGGTTCTCCTTCACGAACTCCGGCCACTTTGAAGTCGGGAAGTGCCGGACGTCAATGATTAGCTCGATATCAAAACGTTTGAGCAGCGACACGAAGTCGTCGAATTTGCGATTTCCGTAGCCGATTGTAAATATCTTCGGCACGCTCGCTCCCTTACCAATTCAGTTTCTAGAATAACATAGCTATGTCGGTGACACGAGTATGTAGTGCGTTAATGTGGTACACCTCGTGTGGCATTTTGGGTGACATCGGCGTGCCATGTCACAGCTGTGGCGTCATCAAACAAAGTTTTTTAAACCAGTTAAATTAACATCGTGTGACATGCCAAATATCCAAGTGACGCTAACCCCGGCCGAATCGAAGCGCTTGATAGCGAAGGCGGTCGCCGCCCTCCCTGAGGTCAAGCGAGCCCTCCGCCAGGGAACGATAGTGATCGGGCTTGGCACCACCAACGCCCGTGTCGCTGAGGAGCTGCTGGGGAAAAAAATCGAGAGCGAAAAATTCGTGGCGGGAGTCGTTTTGCCGAAAGGGACTTGTGTCGTCCCCCACGAGCGACGTATAGGAAATATCATCATCCGCGGGGGCAAGCTCATCAAAAGCAAGCTCGACGATATACTTCTCGAACTCACGGCCGGCGATGTCTTCATCAAGGGTGCCAACGCGCTCGACGCCAGCGGCACGGCGGGAGTTTTATTGGCATCGCGTCGAGGAGGCACCCTAGGTAGATCACTGGGGACTATCATGGCGCGGGGCGTGACCTTCATCATTCCTGTGGGGCTCGAGAAGTTTATTCCTGGCTCGATCCAAAGGGTCTCCAGAACTACTGGAATCTTTCGTGTTAGCTACGCCACAGGTTATCCTTCGGGAATAATGCCCATAGCGGGAAAAGTTATCACCGAGCTCGAAGCTTTCGAAATTCTGACGGGCGCGGGAGCCATTGCTATGGGCAAGGGGGGCATCTCCGGAGCCGAGGGAAGCGTCACCTTACTCGTTCAGGGAACGCAGAAACAACTCAGCAAAGCCCGGAAGCTGGTAAATGGGATAAAGGGTGAACCGGGCACGAAAGTGGAAACCAACTGTAGAACTTGTAAACTACCCGACTGCTGGTATAGGGCGCGCTAGTCGCCACCCTCGCGTGTGCGAACCCTGCGTTGGCGCTCTACGGTCCCGCTCGTCAAGTTGCCTGCGATGACCTCATCGATACTGTGGACGACTCCGCCCCATTCCTCGATTGCCGCGCGTATTGTGCCATAATCTAGTTGGCCGTCGATGGTGATCTTGATTGTCTCCGTGTCCTTGTCGATCTCAATGAGCGTAACGTTCACCCCGTCAACGCCCGACATCGAGCTGAGCTTTGTCGCGAACTCAGGCAGTGTAGGACTGTGCGGCTTGAGCACGTCGAGCACGAGTCTGCGAATCTTTCGAGCGGGAGTCTTCCTAGCCATTTGATTCCACCTCTAAATGATCGGCGTTGCTTAAGAATTTTCTCGGGTTTTGGACGGTCAACCGTGAGTTTTAAATATATCGAAAAGATTATATATACGTGGATGAATCAAGTTTTAAACTTTTGGGGGATTAAATGCGTAAGCTAGGCAAGGTCATTCACCTCACTAATCGCGGGTTCGTGCTGAGCGCCGAGCAGGTGCCGGGCCTCGGCGGAGCTGTATATGATGTGGGAGGCGCGCGCGTGGGGAGTATACTTGACCTGTTCGGACCCGTCGCGGCGCCCTACATCGTGGTAAAACCCAGCCGCGGGTTCGCTCAAGCCAACCTGGAGAAGCTCGTCGGTAAGGATCTATATATGGGGGAGCGGTATGGAAAAACACGAAAAACGAAAAAAGTGCCCTGAGTGCGGAAGCCCAAAATTCGTGCGTGTATACGAACGCGCCGAGCTAGTATGTGCTGAGTGCGGTTTCATCATTCACGACAAGATAATGGACATGGGGCCGGAGTGGAGGGCATTTGACCAAGAACAGCGGGAGCGCCGGGGACGGGTTGGAGCGCCCATGACGTTCACTATTCACGATAAAGGATTGTCGACGATGATTGACTGGCGGGATCGCGACTCTCACGGCAAGGATCTCACCCCAAAGCGTCGAGCTCAGATTTACCGCCTTCGAAAGTGGCAGCGGCGAATCCGCGTTTCTGATGCCACCGAGCGCAACCTAGCTTTCGCGCTATCGGAGGTCGACCGGATGTCCTCACACTTGGGGCTGCCCCGAAACGTTCGTGAGGCGGCTGCAGTGATTTACCGGCGGGCTGTTGAGGAAAGGTTGATCCGGGGGCGGTCAATTGAGGGCGTTGCCGCAGCGGCCCTTTACGCGGCCTGCCGAGAGTGCAAGGTTCCCCGAACGCTCGACGAGATTGCCGAAGTTTCGCGGGTTAGCAAGAAGGAGATCGGACGGAGTTACCGTTTCATCTCACGCGAATTGCTCATCCACCTGCGCCCGACAAGCCCGATTGACTACATTCCGCGCTTCGGGAGCGAGCTCGGGCTGAGCGGTGAGGTGCAGTCGAAGGCGATCGAGTTGCTCAAAGAGGCGACGAAGAAGGGGCTGACATCTGGGCGTGGGCCGACGGGCGTGGCGGCTGCGGCCATCTACATTGCTAGCGTGTTTTGTGGCGAGCGGCGGACTCAGCGGGATGTGGCGGACGTGGCGCGGGTTACAGAGGTCACCGTGAGGAACCGCTACAAGGAGTTATGCGAGAAGTTAGGGCTAGATGTAGAGCTGTAAGAATTTTCCCCTTTGAAAATAAAGCTTAAATATTGCGTTTTAAAAATCGATACTTTCAGTGACCTCTACCCTAAAGTGGTTCTGTTGCATAATCGGGACTTGATTTGGGGTGAACTACCCCTTGTTGAAGCAGTTTGCCCCTGATTATTCTTGCGCTACTTCAGGAACTTGGACACGAATGGGGAAGTCTCGCCTCTGCGCATGAAGTGTCCAGATGGGCCCTCTCCTAGGAACTCAGAAAACCAGGACTCGTGCTCCACTTCTTCGTTTAGAATCGCCTGCGCCAGGTCGTAGGTGCGGTGATCTTTCCCCGCCGTCAGATTGCAAATGTTCGTATAGCCCCTAACCGCACATCGCTCGGCTTCCACTAGCACCTTTAACATCGCCTTTATATCCGTTGGGTCTTTGGGCAAAGATGCTGGCGGACAAGCGGACTTGTCGTGAAACGCCTTCATGTCATCTGGTAGTTTGCCTTCAAGTTCGTAGATTCTAGGAACAATCGCCTCGAAGTGATTACGATCTTCGACGCGAGCGACCTCTGCAATTTCCTTGACCCCTTCTCCTTCCAGTCCGATTAGGTTGCACCTTAGGATTGTGTAGTAATAGTAAGTGGTTAGTTCCGCAGCTGCATTATTGACCAGCAGTTCCAACAATTGATTAATATTGATGCCCGACTTCTCAACCATTTCCCGCGCTACTTTAGCCATTTCTTCTCTTCTCCTCAATTTATTTTTGTTCACACTTGTAATATTTTTATCGGATTCAGAATACTTAGGGCTCCGAGTTAGAAATTAACGCAGCAGATCTTCCAAAGTCGCTTAAAAACAAGTTACACCTGCTAATTGGGCCCCTTGCGGAAGGCAAAAGTAGCGTTGGTCTAAATATTAATCGAGCTCCATGCGCGGAACATACGTGCTCCTCGCCCATGTCCCCTACGACATCGTGCTGAGCATCGGCGAGCTCGGCAATCGCTCATTTAAGGCCGG
>JAOUPD010000008.1 GCA_029880065.1 Hadesarchaea archaeon | reverse complement strand
GTCCTCACAGCGTGGATAATGTAAAGCCGATTGCTGAAGTGGGAAAAATCGAGATCGATCAGGCATTTTTAGGCAGTTGTACGAATGGGAGGATGGAAGATTTAGAGGCTGCGGCCGCGGTTCTAATGGGCAAAAAGGTCAGCAGGCGCGTTAGGTTAATAGTATCCCCTGCTTCTAGAGATATCTATCGAAAAGCGCTTGATGAAGGCCTCATCAAAATACTTGTGGAAGCAGGAGCGCTGGTTGAGGCACCCTGTTGTGCGGCCTGCATGGGCGCCCATGTTGGAGTTCTGGGCCCTGGCGAGGTTTGCATATCCGCATCAAATAGAAATTTCCGTGGAAGACAGGGTAGTCCAGAGTCGAAAGTTTACTTGGCTTCACCAGCGACGGTTGCCGCTTCTGCAATAAGAGGAGTAATAACTGACCCGAGGGATGTATGATGGCGCGCGTTTGGGTGTTTAACAACAACATAAGTACAGACGACATAATCGCTGGTCGCTACATGCCGAAGTTTGAGGCAACCCATGATTCAACTTGGCTGGCTTCGCATGTTATGGAAAATATTGATTCAAGTTTCGCGTCTAAAGTGGCCAAGGGCGATGTTATCATTGCTGGGCGGAACTTTGGGTGTGGTTCCAGCAGGGAAGAGGCACCAATCGCATTAAAGGCTGCGGGTATTTCGGCAGTAGTGGCCGAATCGTTCGCTCGGATTTTTTATCGCAACTCAATCAATCGAGGTTTGACTGTGTTGACCTGCCCCGGTGTGCACGAGGGTTTCAAGTCAGGTGACACGGCAAAAGTCGACTTTCAAGAGGGCGTGGTACGTAATCTAAAGACTGGCAAGGTATTCAAAGCAGACCTACTGCCTAATTTCGTTCTTAAAATAATCCAAGCTGGAGGTCTGCTTCCTCATTTGAAGCAGACCCTTAAACGCTGATCAAATTGCTTTAAAGCCTGATCTGCGGTTACGGAAACAAGATTGTAATAGATGAGAGCCCAGTGAAAATGAAGAAAATGATGGAAGCGGGCGCGAGTAAGACTCGATGCACTTCCCTCGCATTTTCGACTGCAAGCAGCATAGCTTTTGAGCACCTGATCCGCAGGAGAGCGATGGAAGATGCGATCAAAGAAAGCCATGCGAAAATCACAAGCGCGGCCCCCGCATTCGCAAAAATTGACGTCGCGCCGTAAACGACATAATTTTGAAACACGAATGGCAACGTCGCCAGACCGAAAAACAAGGCTGCCCCAAACCAAAATTTCACCCATAGCGTCACGCCCAGTGCCGCTCGCCCTTTTCGAATAATATCCCCAAGCACACGTAGCGTGTGGATGCGAAAGATGATAATGAACATCAGCGGGCCTCCGAGGTTCCATGATATGGCGTACCAGCGCCACTCATCTGGTTGTTTTGGGTACTTTGGAAGATTTGGTAAGATGTTGAATGCGAAAACCAAGACGAAACAGGCGATAAGCACGATTGCCGCGATATACGCGAATGTATTATTTAACTTGAATTGTTGTGTCGAATCCATCACATCGCCTCAAACGTCTAAGCTTAAGTGGACGGGCGAATAAAAATAATTGCTTCAACGAGGTGGTTGTATGAAATACAAAATTGCTGTAATTCCCGGTGATGGCATAGGTCCCGAGGTAATTAGTGAAGGGATGAAAGTACTGAACGCCGCAGCCGAGGCGAAATCGGGCTTAAAGCTTGAGTTCGTAGAGTTCCCCTACGGTGCCGAGCACTACCTTAAGACGGGGGAACTCGTGTCGGAGGACGGGCTAAAAAAGCTTTCAAAAATGGACGCCATATATCTCGGCGCTCTAGGTGACCCCCGAGTGCAGACAGGTGTGCTCGAGCAGGGTATTTTGCTGAAGCTTCGCTTTTACTTTGAGCAGTACATCAACCTCCGTCCCATCAAGCTTTATCCAAGTGTACCATGTCCACTCAAGAACAAAGGGCCCGAGCACGTCAATTTTTATGTGGTGCGCGAGAATACTGAGGATTTCTACGTTGGAATAGGCGGACGTGCGAAAGGCAAATCGAGAGCTAAGCTTGAGGTGCTTCGCTCAATCTATCGAGTGAAATTTGGCCTAGATATCGATGTTGACCGAGATGAGATAGCGTATCAGATAGGCGTGGTAAGCCGCAAGGGGACGGAGCGAGCTATCCGCTATGCATTCGAGCTTGCCTGCAAGAAAGGCAAAAAACGTGTAACTTCAGTTGACAAGGCCAACGTTTTAACACACGTCTATAGCCTCTGGCGTGAGGTCTTCGAGCAGGTAGCAAAAGAATATTCTGAAATTGAGACCGAGTTTGCATTTGTTGATGCGGTCACAATGTGGTTTATAAAAAATCCGGAGTGGTACCAAGTTGTTGTCACACCCAACATGTTCGGCGATATAATCACAGACTTGGGGGCCATGATCCAGGGTGGCTTGGGGCTCGCTCCAGGGGGCAACATCAACCCCGAAGGGGTAAGCATGTTTGAGCCCATCCACGGTTCTGCACCCAAGCACGCAGGAAAAAACGTCGCCAACCCGCTTGCTACAATTTTGGCCGGGCAGATGATGCTCGAACACTTGGGAGAAGAGGGGATAGCGGATAAAGTCGAGCGAGCAGTTATTGATGTACTAAAGGAAGGCAAGGTCAGAACCTATGACTTGGGCGGCAAATCCAACACCTCCGAAGTCGGGGATGCCGTTGTCGCCAAAGTGAAGGAAATTGCTTAAAACCTTGTCCCTTCAAGAGAACACGGTTGGGAGACCCATGCATCTAATCGTTGCCATTACGGGATCTAGCGGTACGGTCTATGGCGTGAGACTGCTTGAAATCTGCCACCAGCTGGGAATCGAGGTTGATCTCATCGTTTCGAAAGCAGCTAAAATTATTGTGAAACTCGAGCTAGAAAAAAGTGTCGAAGAACTTCAAGAGTTGGCGACGCGGAGCTACTCGTGTGAAGATTTAGCAGCTCCTTCTGCCAGCGGCTCTTATCGCACGGACGGAATGGTAATCGCCCCCTGCAGCATGAAGACTCTTGGGGCGATAGCAAGCGGGGTGACGGCTGACCTCATCTCGCGAGCGGCCGATGTCACGCTAAAACAAAACCGCCCCCTCGTGCTCGTGCCGCGGGAGACGCCGTTCAATTTAATCCACCTCGAAAATATGGCTAAGCTTCGGCGCGCTGGGGCGATTATTTTGCCAGCCTCCCCCGCATTTTATCACAAACCAGAAAAAATCTCGGACCTAGTCGATTTCATCGTCGGGCGAATTCTAGACGTGCTCGGAGTCGAACACCAGCTCTATCAGCGGTGGCGGGGTTACAAGGGATAGATGAAGGTGGGTTGTCTACCAAGCCCCCGAAATCCTTCGCCTCCATGACCTTCCCAAAAAATTGTTGTAAGTGCCCCCAACAGTAACTGTTTATTGTAATTAATACAAATTTAATTGGGGAGAAGTGCATTTAACTAAAAATCCGGAAAAAACTTTCAGGTGGGCAGATTACAGCAACAAAAAAGACGATGGAAGTAGATGGATAAAGATATAGGATGAGGTAGACCAGAAATGAAGAAACTCCCGGTCGCGAAGTTCAAGTGTCTCAGCTGCGAATACTCCGACTATCGGATGTCTGCGCTAGAGGTAGGTGAACTCGCCCAAAACGAGTGTCCCAAATGCGGCAAGGACTTAAAAGTTGTTGCCAAGGAGCCCCCTGAATGGCTGGCAGAACTGCTGGAACTCGTGACGAAGCATTTCGATATTTCGGATTTCGTCGCCTCGAAGGACCGGGTAGAACTTGAGGCTACCGCGCGCAACCCGAAACAATCATTCCGTTCCTTGTTAGACGCCGCCAAGCAGAAGGGCTATCTGCCCGCGATGCGCAAACGTGAGGGCGAGCTCAGGTTGATGATGATGAGATACCCTCGCGTTGGCAGGGGGAGGATCAGCATAAATTTGCTCCTCTTGGGTGTAACCTTCCTAACGACCTTCTTGGCTGGCTACTTCTTGATTTCTGGTTACTTCTTGATTTTTGACAGAACCCTGTACGCTGCCTTGTTCTCCGTCGCGATAATGCTCATGTTGGGAGCGCATGAAATCGGCCACAAAATTGCGGCGTGGCGAAACGGGGTTGAGTCGACCTTGCCATATTTTATCCCGGCACCGACAATTTTGGGCACGCTAGGCGCGGTTATCCGTATCAAAAGTCCAATCCCAACGAAAGAGGCTCTGGTCGAAATGGGGGCTACTGGACCGCTGTTCGGTTTCATCGTGGCTCTCCCACTCACCGCCGTTGGCCTGATGTTGTCAAAACCCGACGAGGGGCTCTCTCTTTTGTTTACGCCAGCGATATTCGCCATGTTACAGGTGCTTGCTTTCGGCTATGTGCCGGCTGCTATGAGTATCAACCCACTCGCATTTGCAGGGTGGGTGGTACTTCTCGTGACGATGTTTAACTTACTCCCTGCTGGGCAGCTCGACGGTGGGCACGTCGCACGGGGGCTGATGAGCCGGGAGCGACACTACGAAATCACTCGCATGCTTGGTTTCAGCCTCCTCCTCTTCGGTTTATTTTTCCCTGAACTCCCCCTCTGGATATTCGGCTTCCTCATCCTTCTCCTCTTCAGGGGATACCACATGGGGGCACTCGACGATGTTTCAAAATTGTCGAAGCGTCAGAAATGGCTCGCAGTGGCCACCTTCATCGTTTTTCTTCTGTGCCTGCCCATTCCCTCAGGCTGACCGATAGCTACATAGGTCTATCGATGTTAGGGACTCTGATGCTAACATGAAAGGAAAATTTATCTCAATCGAGGGGATCGACGGGTGTGGCAAGAGCACTCACGTTAAATTGCTAGCTAGATGGCTCCGCTCCCACGGCCGCAAGGTAGTCATTACAGATGAACCGACGAATGGCGCAACCGGAAGAATAATCAAACGCGTCTTGATAGGAAAGCTTAAGTTACCCATCGCTGCCGAAGCGCTGTTGTTCGCCGCCGATAGGGCACAACATATTTCGGAGGTTATCAAGCCCGCCCTCAAGACTGGTAAGGTGGTGCTGAACGAACGGTACGTTAGCTCGTCGCTCGCATATCAGTCGGCGCGAGGATTGTCGATTAACTGGATAAGCTCGATCAATAAACATGCGCTCATGCCAGATTTGGGGATTCTAATCGATGTGCCCGTCGATATTGCTTTTGCCCGAATCAAGTCATCACGCAGGCTTGATGAGTTTGAAAGAAATCTGCGGCTCCAAGAACGAGTACGTCGAAATTACTTGCGTATCGCTAGGCGGGAGAGACTAAAAATAGTTGATAACACACGTTCATGCGACGAAGTTCAAGCAGAGATAAGGAAACTTGTTAGCGCCGTGCTGTGATTTCAGGAGTGGAGATTGTTGAAGGTGGTTTTAGATACGAATGTTTTCATAGCGGCTTATTTTAATCGAAAAAGCGCCTCAGCAAGAATCATTGACCTTTGTCTCGAGAACAAACATGAATTAATTTTCTCTTCCAGACTTCGTAGGGAAGTAGAGTTGATCCTGAGGAACGTGAAGGCCAATCAAAAGTTTCAGGAAAGAGTGCGAAGTCTTTTTATAAACGCCTCCCGAGTCAAGCCAACTCAAAAAGTTTTCAAGGTCAAGCAAGATCCGGAAGATAACAAATTATTGGAATGTGCTCTTGAAGGTAAAGCGGATTACTTGATTACTTCCGATGACCATTTACTAGAACTTGGAGAGTTCACTCAAACAAAAATTTGTAAACCGACTCAATTTCTCAAACTACAATACACCAGATATGTTTAATTACAAATCTATTTTTTTAACGCGGAGATGGGAGATCATTGCAGCAATTACTATAATCCAATCCATGCCATCTTCATCGCGGTTATGGCTTTGGTGGGCATTATAGGTGTCCTCTTGCTCATTTTAATTTACAAACTCATCAAGCTCGGGAATGAACACTTTAGGCGTCGTCAACTGCCGGGTCTACCCAACCTCACTATAAGCTCCTTTCGACGGCGCATCGGCTTGTCGCTAAACAGTTTCGAAACATAATAGTTGGGGACGTGACCATTGCGCTGGCCCCCACCATACTCCAACAATAAAAAACAGAGCATTAAATGTTAAATATAAAGAGCAGATAAAATTAATAGGGATGATCAGAGCTATCACTTTAAAATCTGGAAAATCTTTCTTGAAGAAACCTGCAGCCCCAAATGTTATTTTGGAATGCAGGACCATAGTAAAGAATTTTGACCATATTCAGGCCCTCAAGGGTGTGAGCATTGAGCTAAGAAAAGGAGAAATTCTAGGAATAATCGGAGACAATGGGGCTGGCAAATCTACTTTGATTAAGATTATTCGTGGAGCTTACAAACCCACGAGCGGTGAAATTTACATAGAAGGAGAAAAAAAGGAATTCAATAGCCCTAGAGACGCTATCCGAGAAGGTATACAGTGTGTTTATCAAGAGTCAGCCTTGGTTGAACAGTTAAGCGTGGCAGAGAACTTCTTCATTGGACAAGAACCTGTCAAAAAATATGCAAATGGTTTGGTCAATTTCGTTGACTACAAGAAGATGAGAAGCGAGACCAAAAAATACCTTGCGAGGATGGGGTTCCACCTCAACGTTAGAGAAGAAATCAGAAATTTCTCTGGCGGGGAAAGACAGGCGGTTTCGGTCATGAGGGCATTGTACTTCAAACCGAAAATCCTTCTCTTGGACGAGCCATCCACAGCTCTGTCGGAAAAGGCCAAAAGAAAACTATTTACTCTTTTTCAAAAAGCAAAAAAAATTTGTCCTATGATTTTTGTGACCCACGCCCTAGAAGATGCCATCCAGATATGTGACCGATTAATAATACTCAAACTTGGAGAAATAACTTTCGAATCCAAGACTAGGAAAGGTCTCAGAGAGGAAGAATTACTCCACTATATGTGAAGAGAGGAGGGAAAAATTCTGGATTTTCAAGATGTAAAACGAACACTTTTTGACATAAATGGTATTGTTCTAATAGTGGTAATCATAGTTCTAATTATTTTATTTTCTTTCTCAAGTCCATATTTTTTCACTCCGACAAATTTTAGAGTGATATTTGAAAGCATGAGTATCTTAGCTATTCTGGCAATAGGAATACACTTTTTGCTAGTAGCAGGGGAGATAGATATCTCATTTACTTCGGTGCTCGAACTCTCCGCTATGGTGGCAGCACTTTCTAGTCCAAGCAACACCTTTTACATCATACTCATCAGTATGCTTGCGGCAATTACTGTGGGCATCATCAATGGTTTTTTCACAGTGAAAGTGGGGATACCGTCCTTCCTTGTAACTTTGGGCACGTTTGTAGGGGTACAAGGAATTGTTTTCTTGATAAGCAACTATAGATCAGTTCTACTCAGGGACAATCTAATACCTAAGATATTTTATGGTCGGTTTGTTGGCGGTATCGCCACAGCCGTATTCTGGATGATTGGAGTCATTATACTAGCTGGGATCATTTTGGGATATACCAGATTCGGTCGATGGGTGTACGGAACAGGCGGAAACGAAAGAGCATCGGGGTTGATGGGGATCCCTACAAAGAGAGTAAAGTTCACACTTTTCATTATAAGCAGTATAATGGCGGGTATTGCCGGATTGATAGTTGTCAGTAGATCGCTTTCCGCGAGACCGCTGATGGGGGAAGCTTATCTTATGCCGGTTATCGCCGCCCCAATACTTGGCGGAGCCCTCCTCACCGGAGGGAGGGGGTCGGTTATCAGGACAGCGCTAGGTTGTCTAGTATTAACCACCATAATTAACGGCGTAAACTTGCTAGGATTGGAGCCAGCTTACCAAAGCATCTTCATGGGGAGCATCTTGGTGGGGGCACTGTCCATCAGGTCCGTACAACAAAGAGAGAGAAAGCCATTCAAAGAGATGATAAAATTCGTTAAAAGGTGAAATTTCTGTGGTTGACTTGATCAGTGGGGTTGTGTATTTAACTGACAGAATTTCAATTTAACCAAGTTGTTGTTTGAGGGTTTCAGGAACTGGATAAGCTATTAACTTACCTGTTCGGATTAAATCCCGGATAGTATTCAACCTCTTGTCACTTTCCAATATCATTTCAACACTCCCCCGGTCCATGAAAAGACCAAGTGAGCATTTCCAGAATTTCTCCTCCACCCACTTTACAAATTTTTTGTATTCTCCCTTCCAATCCCGTATAACTTGGGACTTGTCTATTGTAGTAATCAACTTGATTTTTCTTTCTTCATCGAACCCCAACACTAAGCTACCCCAAATTAAATTGCTGTTTTCAAAAATTCCAACCACGACCACTGAGTTGGGGGGGATATACCTTTGAACAAGCTCTTTGACTTGAGGATAACTTATTGATAGCTTCCATCGCAACCCGAGATTTTTCCTAGCCGGCCCGGGGTAGGTAACTATCCCATCCTTGTACTCGTCAAGTTTCACGTACATCCTGTAAACATATTCATCCAAATCCTCCCCAGAGCTCCAAGAGTCTTGGATTTCCGCGAAAAACCTTTCTACGGCTTTTCTATCAAGCATTAGTACGAAGTCAGCTTTTTCCTTGTTATCTTCGTAAACCTTTTTGACATCTATCTGGGGATCTGTGACTTTATCGATGGTCTTGGTGACATCCTCCCCGTTAGAATGGACAAACTTCAGTATCTCTCCACCCTCATGTATTACAATTATTCTTCTCTTTTCCTTCGCGGACTCTAGAAACCTATCATGTAGATTCCGCCATTGGTCGACATCTATATCAATCATCAGTGGATTCTCGTGCAACATGCTATACTCCCCCAAATGCACAATCATATATCCTGATTGTGTACGGGTGCAACTCATCGACAAGTTTACCATCCTTAATTTCCACGGCCTTGTTCTCCCATATCTCCCTAACAGATGCCGGAACCTTATCTAACCCAATTTCTGTTGGGATTTTGTCGGAAGTTGGATTTGCAACGAAAACGATTCTGCGTTCAGGCTCTTTGATGTTTTCGTGGATTGTTACATCAATCCTCGGATCGTTTTTCTCTACTTTCCAAATACCAGCATCTTCCAAGATCCGGCCTAAAATCCTTCCAGATTCCCTCTTGTCAAGTTCTGGCAGGTGAACCACGCTCCCTTTACCGACTTCGTGTTTAACTCCCACAGTTTTGTCGCCTAGGGTGATTCCGACACTTTTCTCCGGAGATAGATATTTCTTTAATATTTCCTTCTCATGGAATTTCTCATCCAAGGTGGGAATCTTGGGCCCAAGCACCACCACCCCCCCACCTCTTGCAAAATCCAGCAGGTTCTCCTGAAAATCAGAACTCATGTATTCGAATGAAGCCAAAACCAAAACTTTGTACTCCTCAAGCTTGTCCGTGCTCAAAGAGGTATCGCCTAAGACAAATGAATACCCCTGTTCGGTCAGTCCCCGATAATAGGCGTCGAACCACTTCGTCTTAGCAAGTTGTATTGGCCCATCAAACCCGAAGTTGTCTTCCGAAACCGTGGTGAAGTTGGGGTATTCAGAAAAACCCAGAAGAGTCTCAAGAAAATCACCAGGAAATGGTATCAAAACCGTCGCTGCCTCTAACCTATCATAGTCTCTATTAGAAATCAACATTATTTCACTCTTTTTCTTAAAATCTGCAAAACTGTGTTTTTTCAGAACCTCATTAACTTGTTTGAAAAAATTGTAACGATCCTCCCTTATTCGTCCGTCTCTCGTTACCGGAGAACCCATCCACCTGTTCCTCTCCACTATCATGTACCTGCTGAACCCTTTTATCCCGTGCATCAATGCTGACTTTGTCACGAATTCTTCGTCATTTAGCTCGCCCGGCCGGAAGTACCAAGGCCATACTCCTGCTATAAATTCAGGAATGAACGGAAACCTGCTGCATCCCACGACATAGGAAACAATGGTTTTGACGTGGTCATAAAGTTCCTTTCTAGAATATATGTCGAAACCAACAAAATCCAACTTACTCTCCAACTCTGGGAGGTTAAACGGGGTAGTGGTGGCACCGACCGATCCTCCGGGGCCAAGAGGGTGGGGGTAGTTATGGAAGATTGGCACATCATCTAAACCTCTTTCCCGCATCATTCCCGTTAATCTATCGAGTGAATTGATGAGGTAATGTTCCCGATACTCAATCCAGTCTATGTAGTACGGAAGGTCTTCTTTCTTCCTGCCTTCGAACCTTCTAGGCGGATCTATCTCTTCGAAGGATTCATAATTAGTTCTGTATAAACCGTTCAGGTTTTCTATGGTCTGATATTTTTCCCTCAAAAACTCTTGGTATTTTTTTATTGAGGAATTACTGTAATCAACTACATACGGGTTGATGTGGAAAAAGTACCCCAATTCGTTATCTACCTGTACTCCTATTATACAACCTTGGGGGGCCTTGTGTTTTCTTAAGATGGAACAAATGGCATCGTACCACTCTGCTGTCTCCTTGAAGAACTTTTCTGACGCGTAACTCAGCGCTGGTATCGGTCGGGGCACTTGAGTAAGCACGGCTTTTGTATTCTGAGCACTCCTAGCCTGAATTTCGGAGTCTTCCAAAATCCGTTTGGGATATCCAAACCATGTCAGTTCAGAGTTTATTTGGGGTCCGGGCCTGACCAACACCTTCAACCCTTTTTCTTCACATATTGTCAGGTACTTGCCGATATCTTTACTTGGTTCCTCCTCCCCAAAATCGAACACGCCTTTCTTAATTTCGTGGACCTCCCACGGGATGTAAGTTGTAACTACTTCAAAGCCCATTCCTTTGACCTTGTCCAGAATTTCCCCCCATTTTTTCGGGTCCAATCTCCAGTAGTGTACAGCCCCACTGTATACAGGAATTCTCTCATCATCTATGTAAAATCCGTCATATAGAAATTTTATCATCGTATTATATTATCCACCTATCTACTATTTGGAATTTTCTGCTTCCAGGTGTTAATGAAGATAAACTCTTCGCCTTGTCAGAACCAAGTTGGCCTAGAAAAACCTTTTATTCCTACGATTCGTGGCAAGTCAGACCCGAACGCCCAAGAATATTCAATTCGCTTCACTGAACTAAGTTTCTAAACAATATTTCTGAACTCAATTTCTTACCACTTTATTCAACTTCTAAGAAAAATTTACATGTCGAGGAGATGTTCGTGTCACAACCTCGGGGCACGACAAAAGTGAATAGACATGATGAGAGAAGAAAAAAGTGTTAGCTGGATTGTTACGGTTGTTATTGTAGTAGCTGTAGCAATTGTTTCCAGCCTAGGTACATACTTACTTACTAGACCTACGGAGGAAGCAGTGGGAAAGTTCAGGAAAATACCTTTAGAATGGATCACAAGTTTAGAAGAAAATCTCAGTACTCCATGGACCCCGGGTGGTCCTGCAGGTGAACCCATCACCACCGCCGCAACTTTGGAACTCACAGAGGGAGAAATTGCGGCAGCCCAGGACTTAGAGTTAGGAGAGTATTATTTCATGGGCGCAACTCTTGACATAACTGAAATACTAAACAAAGTGGGGATGGACGCAGTACTTGCTGAAGCTGGAAAACCGCCGATATCATTTATGGGATCTCAGTCGATATCGGAACAAATAGATCAGATAAATACCTTAGCAGCCAAGGCTGGTGATGTAAATTTCATCATTGCGGAAGCATATGAAGCAGTAACTACGGGGCCAGCTTTTGTTGCGCTCTCAGAGGCTGGGGTTCCACAACTTCACAATTGGACTACACCCGTGGGTCTATTCGGTACACCTAATTACATCGGCTTGGTGGATGCTGACGGATATGGCCAAGGAGCATCTGCAGCCGAGATACTTGCGTATGCAATGAACTATGAGGGAGAGGTCGGAATAATATACTTCGCATTAGAGCAATGGACAAACGTCATGCGTCTCGCAGGGGCGGAGAACATGTTTGCCAAGTACCCCAACATCGAAGTAGTTACTAGAGAAGGATTCACCGATCCAGGGCAGGGTTATGATATAGCATTGGGGATGTTACAAGCTCACCCGGAGATAGATGCTATTTGGTGTACGTGGATGATGGGGCCGGCAACAGGAGCGGCTGAGGCTGTGGTTGCACTAGGATTGGAGGGCGATGTGGTCGTAGCTGCCCCAGACCTCGGAGGGATAACTGGGGCAAAATTCATTGCTGACCCCGATTATCCAATAATCGGATGCGGCGCAGCCGATTGCATTGAGATGGGGAAAAACTCGGTTAATGCTGCACTCAAATGGTTGCTGGGCCAACAAGCGGAACTAAAAGGAATCTACACCGTTAGTAAGGTCTTCCCGATTGTGAGATCCAATCTTGTGGACGGGTTCTACAAGCAGACACAAGGTGCTCTAGGAACTCTGCCCTCAGATGTGCTAGAGCTACTAGAAGATTAGAGCATACTACGATGATAAATTACCAGTCCGATCGAAAATACCTAATAATTTTGGTTTCTTTAGCTGTATTCCGCCGACCACTGCAACATTAGCCCTAGAAACGAAAATTTGGTTTCTTAGACCGTATATCACCGTGTCGCCCACCATTATTTTATCACTTGGGCCAGGATAGAGAGGGCCATAGTAATCAATATATCCAGCGGGCCCAGCAAGCATCTTTTTTTCAACAATCGTTTCGGGTTCACGACCCACTAGAGCATAAAAACGGAACTTTTGATATAAATATGTCCAGAAACCCAGTGGTGCATCGGCGCTCATAAGGCCGCCGCCGAAAGCGAAAGCTTTGTCCCCGAGGAAATGGGAGACTTCGCTCACGTAAACCCACGCCGGGAGCTCGGGTAAGTCTTCAAATGCGTGCCAGGGGGTCGTGCCGGTGAAACCGTGTCCAGGTTCCCCATGAGTCGCACCATTCTCCGCAAGTATTTTCATTACCATCGCCGAAGTATCGGCCGGAGCATTGATTTGTTCTACCACCATTCCCAGTTCTTTTTCGAGCCTGGATGCTGTCCTTATGAGAGTGTCGAAATTTGGCAACGGTTCTAATTTCTTAGACCTAAGGTTGAGGCGCAAACAAGGGAAAGAGGTCACGCCGACGACCTTAACCCCCTTAAGATTATTTATAGTTTTGACAACTGTTACGACTTTTTCTTCCGGGAATCCTCCTTCTTGATTCTGGTAAAAGAAATCGCTCTTGCCGACGACGCGAATCAACAATTTCTGGATCTTTCCAAGCCTCTCAGCCACTTTAGATATTTCTTCAGCTTTCTCCACACTGAAAACTGTTATAACCTCCGGGTTTACCTCTTTCAGAACGTACTCAACCTCGTGCATTGGAATTTGTACTAAGTGTCCTACGTGGCCGACAGGTATATTGTGTCGATGTAGACATTTTACATCTTCTATATCAACTGCCACAGCGCTATCGATTCCTGAATCTCTTATGACATTACATATCAATGGGTTCCGCCCAAATTGTTTCGTCATAAAATAATTCAAGACACCAAATTTGTCTGCCTCACTTTTTATAATCTCAGCGTTGCGCTTTACAACATCAAGGTCTATCACAACTGTGTTGGCCGGGATTATACCTGACTGGTGAAATTCCGTCGCTACCTTAATTAATATTGGATTTCGTCGCACGGCCGTTTCAATAAAGTCCATCATTATAAAATAACAGCTGAGTTATTAAAAATTTATGTAAAGAGAGAGTTTATTCATTTTAATGTGTTACCGTTTCTTACATTTTTGAGTTCATGACTAAAAATTAAATTTTTAGGGTTTCGAAAGATGTAAAAAGGCCGCGGACAAATTGGGCACGTATGCGAAAAGTATCACTATGCGTGAGTTCTCAAACTCCCCCAATACGGTTTAAGCTAGACCCTGATGCACTGTTTGAGAAATATGGTGACCTCTCGAAACCGATGCAGCTAAAAATGCTCTTGGAAGGTGAAGACTTCGTTTATACACCAGGCGGAGTTACAGGCATGGTCGCCCCCATGCTTCAGTGGATGTACAAGACAAATAAGATTCGGAGGCCCCACTGGGTGGCAATCAATCCCCTGAGCCCCGAGATGACATCGTTCGGCGGGATAGTGCTACACCGAATTAAATTGGAACTCCATGAACTGGCTGGCTACGGGCACTTCAAAGAGGCGATGTGGAGGAACGTCCACGGTATGGAGCAAACGTGGATCTCCCGCAGACACTTCGCCGACTATGCCCTTTTCAACTGGCGTTACGCGAAGAAGATGATGGATCTGCACGCTGAGATTAATTTTGACATGTTTTACGTGCACGATTTCCAGCTGCTTTTGGTTGGGTCAATGACTGGCCCAGTGACGCAAAAAATCTTCCGATGGCATATTCCTCTCGACATGACGAAGATGACTCCAAAATGGAGGGCCTTTTTACGGAGATATCTGGAGGACTACGATGCCGTCATCGTAAGTTGTAAGAAATACAAGCGAAGTTTGTCGAAAGCCGGTTTCAAAGGTAGGATTTATCAGATTTACCCCCACATCGATGAAAAAGCACATGGTCGAGCATCGGACGCTAAAGTCAGCCAGTTTTGCGAGAGGTTTGGGATCAGCAGCGACGACATGATAATTCTCGTGGTTGCCCGTCTTGACCCAATAAAAAGTCAAGATACCGCAGTTAGAGCTCTGGCGCGAATTGCTAAACAGTTTCCTACTGCGAAACTTGTGATAGTTGGCAATGGGAGTTTTTCGGGTGCTCGCACGGGTGGCTTGGGACTCCCGAAAGGGGTGAGGTGGTTGGATAGGTTAGAGCAACTGGCGAGCAAGCTTGGTGTTCGTCAAAGAATCATCTTCACCCGATACCTAACCGGGGATGAGCTAAAGGCAGCATATACAAGAGCTGATGTAGTGGTCCTGCCCTCTGTGTTGGAGGGCTTTGGGTTAGCAGTACTAGAAGGGTGGATATACAAAAAGCCCGTCGTAGTCAGTTCAGGAGCCGGGGTTTCCGAACTCATCATCGATGGAGACAATGGTTGCATCTTTTCCCCAAACGATCACGAAGAACTCGCGAGCAAGATAATCAGGGTGCTTTCGAAACCAGGAGCGGCAAACGAAATGGGAAAATCTGGATTCGAAACTGCAAAAAAGTGTTACATCAAACAAGGTGCCCAATCTCTTTTGAATGTTTTCTCCGATGTGCTCGGCAAATAGACTCCGCACCGATGTCTAGAAGTGTTCCCTTAATTTTTCAGCAAGAGTTTCCGGCATGGTCTCGATAACACTCTCGTGATGAAGTTTCTCCATGAAGCCATCGTCACTCGTGTAAAATTGCTTCGGGCTAGGTCTAGACACCAACTTTGCATTGAGAAGGTAGTACTCACTTAGGTCCTCGTCGCATGGGCCCGAAAATGTCGTCATGTTGAAACTCTGAACTCCAAGAACATGATAACCCTTCAAAATTCGAGAGAGCCCATCACAGAAATCTCCGAGCCCGCGTTTTTTGAGACTGGTCATCGCGGAAATCCCGGTAAAGACTGCTACAACCTCGCTGTTTCCTTCAGGAGCAAAACTCGTAACCCAAGCGACGGGGCCAGTTTTTCCTATAAACCGCTCCTTTTTATTTCTCTCCGCCTCCACCAAATCTGACCAATAATTACTCCCTTCTCGGTCGAAGTAGGATCTACTGCTTCTGATAAACTCTTGGAGCCGTGAAGTAGGGTCAGGGTCAGCCGTAAGCTGAACGTGCGGGTGAATTATGCTGGCGGCAGCGGGCGGCATGTAGTTCCAGTTTATGTGCCAATACTTGATTTCAGGATACCTTTCGTGTACTTGCTCAAAATATCTCAAACAACCCTCAAAACAATCCTCGAGCAACTTCGGCGAAAATTGATTGGGATCTAGGTGGTGATCATTCGAGAAAACCCCAACTGCGTGGAACCCGCCAAATGGGAAGAGATTTGGGAATATGCATGCGGTTCCGACTTTTATCCTCCTCTCCGGGAAGTCCTCCGGGAACATTGGAGTCATTTTCTCCAAATTTTCCGCGCAGAAGAAGCATTTGGCCCGAGAGGCTTCGACGATATTTTCCATATCGGTTGTCTTGGCTGCTTGTTTCGGCCTTTTCGCTCGCTCAAGGTTTATCCTGCACCGTCTTCCAGTCAGTGGGTCCTTCCTGATTTCGATTGGTTGGGTGACCAGTTTGAAATCATTTAGGGGACTCAGTAGCCTAGCTTCCTGAACAGTCTTCTCAAACATGATCTTTGTCAAAGTTATCCCAGAACACAAAGCGTTTTGACTTTTACTTTTTGGAACTATCCCCTCTCTCCATATCTTTCAAACACACATATGAAGACGAGATCTTTATCTGAGGTATTGTAAACACGGTGAAACTTGTCTGGCTTTATCGGTACCACATCCTTACTCTCCACGGCCCTCCGATTTCCATCGAGCTCAATTTCGCCCTGTCCCTCGACAAAGAAGTAAACCTCGCTGACCGAGTGGGAATGCCCAGTTGTTTGTTTACCCGCATGCAAGATTGTGATGGAAAGCACCAAATTCTCGCCCACAGGTTTATCAAATATAATGTAACGGTCGTCGCTCCTCGTGAGTTTCGCATCACTAAAGATTTGGAGGTAGCTCTTGTGAGACACATCGCGCCACTCACCCCCGAACAAATAGCCTTTAACTTTCACGCCAAGTTCCTGCAAATGTTGAATGAAAAACCCAGGAGCGTCCTGTTTTCGCTCCTTGCAGAACTCATCTAATATTGGAAAAATTGATTTTGGGTAGATGTATATGCCAGCGCTGACGTAATCGCTAAGTGGCGGTTTAGCTTTTTCCTTAAAATCGGCAAGATAAAAGCTCTGCTCCGGTGGTGGGAAATTTTCGCTCCCCCTAAATTTCATCGTTGCCATCTCCTCTGGTTTCATGTCTGGTTTTTGACCAGCGTAGTAAACTCCGATAATCGGCTCGCCCGTGTAACTGGAGATGAAACCCTTGAAATCGGAGGAGAAATAATTGTCGGCACACACTACCAAGAGGTCCTCATCAATTTTCAGCTGTTTGATTGCGTTATTTATTGCCCGAACTGCTCCGAGTTTTTCCTCCTCCACCATTGCTTCTTCGACAATAACATTTTTGTATACCTCAAAAAAATTCTCAAACTTTTTATTAATCGATATTATCGGCTCGATTTTCTCATTTTCAAGCTTCTTAATCAAATGGTCGATAAGGGTGTCCCCCTCGACAACTATCATTGCCTTGGGCATTTGTTCGCCAATAGCACCAAGTCGGGTCGCAAACCCGCCCGCTAGGATTAATGCTTTCATTCGCATCCTTCTATCCTTACGCTCTCATATTTATTAGTTTTTCAAAAAATGTCTTAACCTCGTCAACATTTTTAACAAAATATTTTGCGTTCGATTCTATCGGCTCCTCAGAAACCAAGATGGTTACACCCTTTTCTTTCAGAGCTGAAAATGCGTCTTCGTCTGTTTGATCATCTCCCACGTAAACCTGTGCGAGCTCCCCTTTGGGGTCAACTACACCACATATCCAGCGCACAGCCTTTCCTTTGTCCCACTCAACGTTCGGTCTTATCTCGAAAACTTTCTTACCGTGGGTAATCTTTACTGCCCCTGAATCTATGTACGGGCCAACAGCCTTTTCAAAAATGTTTTTTAGATGCCCAAATTCCTCCTCTGCGACCAATCGGTAGTGGACGCTTGCCGTTAATCCCTTGTCCTCAACAATCGCCCCTTTGATGTTGTCTAGTTTTTCCCGTAGCTCCTCGCAAAGTTTGACCAAAGTTGGGCGCACGCGCTCGGCCTCGGGCTTGACTAATTCCACCCTCGGGCCAATTATTTTGAAACCATGGTTTCCGGCATAATATATTCCCTCCAGCCCAACTAGCCTTTTCACATCAGCGAGCGACCTGCCGCTTATTATCCCCAGCGTGTAGTGCTGGGACACACGTTTAAGCAGTTCCTTCATGTCTGGAGAGAGAATCGCGAGCTCTGGTCTTTCGACAATGGGGGTGAGAGTGCCATCGTAATCGAGCAGCACCAAAGCGCCGGTCGCTAAAGCTCGCTCTACCTCCTCCCAGCGATTGAAAAGATATTCCATTCGAATCACGAGATGAATTTCGCGACCTCGCAGATGAAATCCGACAACCACTTGAAAACGTTGTTCCTATTAACATGGCTCCTTAGACTTTTCATCCTTCGACGCTTCTCCTTCGGCGACATGTCCAAAGTGTCTTTAATCGCGTCTGCAAATCCCTCCACATCGTAGGGATTGATGATCACGGCATCCTCCAGTTCTTCCGTTGCTCCCGCAAATTTACTCAGCATCAGCGCACCCGTGCAATCTACATTTGCAGAGATGAATTCCTTCGCCACCAAGTTCATCCCGTCTTGAATCGGGCTCACTACACACAAATCGGCGGTCCTGTATAACGCGAAAAGTCTATCAGGATTCAGCTTTCCCTCGATGTAAATAATCGGCTTCCAATAGCCCCTCATGTATTTCCAATTGATCTTGTCGACGGCTTTGGATATCTCCTCGTTCAGTTTCATATAATCTGGAATTCGCGTGCGGCTTGGTGCCCCCGCTTCCACGAACACGAAATTATTCTGGTACTCCGGATACTTTTCCAAAAATCGATCTATGGCCCGGAACCTCTCAAGGATGCCCTTTGTGTAGTCAATCCGATCGACGCCTACGCCGATATATTTGTATGGAATGTACTGGGGAGCTCGGACGCGCTTCATCTCCCGCTTTACCCCGGGGTTTCTCGCCAGTTTATCGATGGTGTCAAAATCCACGCTTATAGGGAAGGGCCTCACGTGGATGGTGCGTCCTTTGTATTTCACGTTAAGTGTCCCGTAATCGGGTTTAATCCCCATCACCTTCTCAACGCTCGCCAAGAAGTTGACACAATAACTAGGAAGGTGAAAACCGATGAGGTCGTTCGCGAGCATGCCATCGAGTATCTCCTCCGCCCACGGTAGAAGTGTGAAGGTGTCCCAAGTGGGCCAGGGGATATGCCAAAAGTGAGCAAGCACGAGCTTTTGTTTTTTCGGGGCTCCGTTCCTGACCATTTTTGGTGCTAGCCCCAAGTGATAGTCGTGAAACCAAATGAAAGCCTTATCTATTCCCTTCGTCTCCTGCCTGATCGCCTCCGCATACAGCGTATTCGAGTGCTTGTAACCGCTCCAGAATGATTTATCAAAAACTGGTCCCCGAAACACATTATGGCAAAGGGGCCAGAGTGTCTGATTCGAAAAACCGAAGTAAAACTTATCCACCTCGTTCTTTGACATCCACACCCTTTTCAACACGTATTTTGGGTTCGCAGGAGGGACCCGGCACCGATTTTGTGCATCTACATTCTCCCGATCAGCATCCCCACTACCGCCCGCCACCCATATCCCACCAGTGGCCTGCATCAGAGGATCTAAGGCCGCCGTCAGACCTCCAGCGGGAGTCTTGACCTGCACCCCATCAGGCGTATACATGTGGATGTAGGGCTCGCGGTTAGAAACAATGATGAATTTGTATCCCTTCAGCTTCGATTTCACAAGCTCCTGGACATCCTTCGCCGAAACCATTAAAACCAAGAAAACAGTGGTGGCGATGTTTTAAATATGTTTATAGAGTACGTTTATAAAATCAAATTGGTGCAAATAATGGCCATCGAAGAGCTCTGGCAAATACTAACGCCCATTTTGATATTAATCGGATTTATTGTGGCGGGGTATGCGCTGAGATTTGTGTTAAACGTTTACATCACTAAGCTCACTAGAAAGACGAAAACCAAGATTGACGATATCATTTTCGATGCCATCAAAGTGCCGATAGTTGCGATATTCTTAATCATGGGGATTAACTTTGCTCTTGAGCGCGCAACGTTTGTCCCTGCAGAGGTCATGCAATATCTTCCGACCATCAGCTACCTGTTGATACTCTTAATAGCAACGTGGTGCACCGCGAAGATTATAACTGGGATATTGAAGTACTACGGCACAGTGCGTCCCAGCGTGAGGACGCTCGTGCCAACGCTTCAGAAAATCATGAAAATCCTCATCTTTTTTGTAGCATTCATCCTGATACTCGATGCACTTGGTATCCAAGTGACCGCGTTGGTCGCGGCCTTTGGGATAGGGGGCCTCGCAGTTGCATTCGCCCTCCAAGGGACGTTGTCCGAGTTCTTCGCCGGCGTTTACATTATGTCCGACCGACCCGTGAGAGTAGGAGATTATATCGAGCTAGACTCAGGTCAAAAAGGCTATGTGGAAGACATCGGCTGGCGTAGCACGAAAGTACGCGAACTTCCTAACAACATAATTGTAGTGCCGAACTCGAAAATGGCGGGAGCAATCGTCACCAATTACTACTTACCCGAGCCACAGATGGCCTGCTTGGTCCAAGTTGGGGTATCCTACGACAGCGACCTCAAGAAAGTGGAAAGAGTAACCATCGATGTAGGCAAAAAAGTGTTGAAAAAAGTGACTGGGGGGATACCTGAGTTCGAGCCCTTCATTCGTTATCACACCTTCAGCGACTTCAGCATAAACTTCACCGTCATCCTGAGGGTCAAAGAATTCGTGGACAAGTACCTGATAACCCATGAGTTTATCAAGGAGCTGCACAAGCGCTACAGGAAGGAGGGCATCACAATCCCGTTCCCGATCCGCACGATCTTAATGCCCAAGAGACGAGCTTCCTAGCCTCTCGTTTATTTAATACAACGCGACAAACGATTATTGAAAGTGATACTCTATGGTGCTCGATAGACTTGGGAGAACCCTGCATAGCGCCCTCCGGAAGCTGACACGCACGGCCCATGTCGACGA
>JAOUPD010000007.1 GCA_029880065.1 Hadesarchaea archaeon | reverse complement strand
CGGATAACACGCCGCCGGTGATATCAAACGTGGCTTCTTCAGAAATCACGGCTTCGAGTGCAAAGATCACTTGGGACACGGATGAACTCAGCGATAGTGTGGTCAATTATGGAACCACTACAGCTTTGGGGAGCACGGAATCAGATAACACGATGGTTACGAGCCACTCAATAACGCTAACGAATCTTTCCGCATCTACAACCTATTATTATGAAGTGCAATCTACGGACCCGAGTTCAAACACTGCAGTCGACGACAATAACGGATCGTATTACACATTCACCACCACGACACTGGATACAACGCCGCCCGTCATAGAAAATGTCGCCTCCTCAGCCATAACGAGCAATTCAGCAACCATCACGTGGGACACGGATGAGATCGCGGACAGCTTGGTCAAGTATGGTATGTCACCAGGGAACTACACGGATAACAAATACGACTCAGCTTACGTAACGTCGCACAGCATCGAACTCACCGGTTTAACGGAAAATACGACTTACTACTACGTCGTCAAGAGCGCAGACCCGAGCAACAACAGTTCCGAAAGTTCTGAGTACAGCTTCACAACACAAGAAGCGGGGGCAACGGTTATGCACGTCGCCAACATCGATATGTTTCTTCAAACTCTTGGTGTAAACACAAATGCTATGGCAGAGGTGACTATTCGCGATGCCGGTAACAATCCAGTTGAGGGTGCTACGTTGTATGGTCATTGGGAGAATGCGACCTCCGATTCCGATTCTGGAGTATCAGATAACAATGGTATAGTGGAGAGATGGAGCTTGCAATCTGACTCATTAAAGAAGCCACCGAGCGGAACGACGTTCACTTTCGTTGTAGACAATATCGTCAAAGAAGGGTGGACGTACGACCCCGAGGCAAACGTTGAGACGAGCGACAGTATATCGGTGCCATAGTGTTAGATGGGGGCAAAACGCAACCCCCATTAATTTTTTTATAATTCCATGATGCCTATTTTTGGCTAAACCAAGCATTTTTAAATTAATACTTTCAAATCAAATAGTCTATGCTATGGAGGTGAGTAGGATGAAGGGATTATTGGAGGATGAAGCTGGAGTCGAGCCGATCGTGATGAAAATCATGGCGGGCATAATCTTGCTCGCAGTGGGACTGGGCATAGGAGTGGCGCTTTACCAGCAGGCGGGTATGGGCGCAGAGCAGACGCTTAGCTTTAGCGTAAACGTTTTGCCCACGAGCACAACGATTGGAAGACCAACTACCAGCGAGAACACGATTACTGCGCAAGTCACCGTCCAACCGGTGCTGGGTTACGACAAGCAGGTGACGCTCAGCGCGACTGGAATGCCAACAGGAGTAAACGTTAGTTTCTCCCCTCAGAGCAGCACACCAGAGTTCGGTTCGACCATGACCATAAGCGTTGACGATACTGCTGAGCTCGGCACCACTACGATAACTATCCGCGGGACGGGTGAAGACGATACCACAAAGAGCACAACATTTGAGCTGACGATCGTAGACTAGAAAGGATGCCAGCTTTCAGAACCCTCGCACTAGTGATACTTGCGGCTTTCGTGGTTTCGATATTCATATTAGGTTACCAGTTCCTTCAAGGCCTCGACCGGGAACGTGGAGCGAGAGATGCCGCGCTCGAGTTGAACCAAGGTATTTTGACCACGATCACGTATGGAGACAATCGTACTGTTGAGATCATCATACCCCCCGGCTATGAACTCAGGTTTGAAAACCAACGCTTGAGTATCAATGGTTTCACGCTCCCCGAAAACGAGTACCCGCTACCTCTCGTCGGTCACACGCTGGGCGAGGGTTTCCACCGATTAATCATAAAAATTAGAGATAATTCAGTGGTGGTGGGCGAGTGATATTAACGCAAATCTTGAAAACGCTCGCCACATGCATTCTCGTAATCTCATTTTTACTCGTGACCGTCTCTGCATACCAACAATACCGTTCAATTTCCGCACTCGCGGAACTCAGCGATGCTACCTCTGCGATCGTCATCCGTCTATCTGTGGAGGAGCTGGCATACGTAGACAACGATGGTAAGCTACACATGTACGCCCTCGACCCCGCGAAACTCGATAACCTCCAAACTAGGCAACTGATCGGTGGAGAGAATTACGATTTTCAGGTGTCCATGAGCTACGAGGCTGGGGGCGAGCACATTCTCGGACCCTACGGTTCAGCCCCACTCGATGATAGGGCGAGGTGCTCGTTGGCGGTGGCATGCGCTCTCTACGAGAACGGCCGGTTCCTACCAGCCAAGTTGAGTGTGATTGCATGGTGCGCTTAGACGATCGCGGCGTTGCAGATATTCTCGCAATCGCGTTCATGTTTGTAATGCTAGTCCTCGCCGCGGTGTTCATGCACACCTACAGCCTGAGGCCACTCCGGGCGGCCACCGATCGCCAACTCGAGCTCAAGAGCGAACATTTGTACATGACATTGGAGCTCGCCTGGGTCGAGCCGTACAGCGTGAGCTTTCTGCATGCGGCTGCGGAGAATCTCTTGCTGAAGCAGCCAACCGTGCCCGAACTCCATTTGCGCTCCGCCATGGAGAATGTCCTCGAATATCTTTGCCCGCCTGGATACGCTGTGACGGTCAGCTTAAGTTACGATGACTCTTCGTGGGAGCCTTCATGGCCTGAGGGTGTTGGACTCGGCATGGACGCGAAGAAACAATTTGTTAGAGAGGGCGAAGTGCGTTTGACCATGACTGGCGGGGAAAAAATTGCTGTGCTCGTGACCGTGAGGATTTTCAAAATTGCTGGGGTCTGAATCAATCAAATCTCTCGGGCACTGTTGCCCGCTCGACTCTCGTTGGCTCATCTGCATCCTTGTTTCGTGAAAAACGATAGAGGTAACCACTCACCGCTTCCTCCAGCCGCTGTTCATGAGTTATGATTATTATCTGCTGCACAATCTCGGGAAGGCGCTCCCTCAAGACTTTCGCGAGCTCTTGGATGCCCTCCTCATCGAGGTTGTGCGTCGGTTCATCGAGCACGATCCAGCTTAGCGAAGGTGCGAGCACGATTGCGAACGCTATCCGGAGTGCCAAGCAAGCATCGGTGCGTTCACCCCCGCTCGCGACCCCCTCGACCGGAATCCAGTTTCCAGCGCGATCTCGGAGCTGCAGCACGTAATCGCTTCCTCGCTCGCCCCCCTCGACAGCTAGCTTGATGCCTGTTAAATCTCCGTAAGGGTAGATGCTCTCCCAGAGCTCGCTCATCGCCTCGTTAACCCCATCGATGAATTCTCTGCGCATAGTCGCCTGAGTTCGCGCGAGCGCGGCTTGAATTGTGGTCAGACTCCTCGCTGCGTTTTCTAGATGTTTGACCTCCGCCTCACATCGCACAATCGTTTCACGCTTTTCCCGAATGCTCTCGATGAGCTTTCGCTTCTCCACGATCAGCTGTTCTTTTCCGACGAGCTCGGTGCGCAAACGCTCGTGGGTGCGAATGAGCTCCTCGTGGTTGCGCTCAAGTTCTTTCGCCCGTGCCTCGTCGTAGGCGCGCCTCAACTGCTGTAGCTCGCGTTGTACACGTAATTGCTCAGTAAAATTTTGCTTACGCTCGATCTCGAGCTGGTCCAAGTCAAGCCTTAGCTGAAGTGAATGCTTGGTCGCGGTGAACTGCCCGCGGAGCGCTTCCACTTCCTTGCGTGCCCCCTCAACCTCAATCGTGAGCTTTCTTGTTGCGTCCCGCACGTTTGGAAGTTCCCGTTCAAAATTCTGAGTTTGTTGGGAGAGCTGAGAACGCTCCGCCTCTCGTGCAGGAAGCTCTTCGATCTCCTTCTCCAATAACTGGGCTCTCCTCTGAAGTTTGAGTTTCTCATTCAAATTTTTATTTAATTCTTTCACGTGCGCTTCAAGTTCGGCTGCGCGTTTGATTTTCGCCTCAAGCTGTTCTCTGCGCTCCTTCAATAATTGCTGCTTTTTACTCTCCTCAAGGGGACTTTCGCAGACTGGACATGTTGAACCCGCTGCTGCAAGTTCATCCATCACCTGCTGAAGATCCTGCACTCGGGCATGAGAAGCTGCAAGTTCATCGCCAACGCGTCTAGACTTGAGCTGCAGTTCTTCAATCAGCCTCGCCAGTTCTTGTGATTTTAATTTTTTCAGCTCCTCGCTCAACTTGTTTTTCCGTTCTATCTCACTCGCGAGCTTTTCCAAGCGTTCATGAATCATCCCTATCTTGGTTTCCAATTCCTGCGCCCTCGAGCTGCTAGTAGTTAAATTTGAGTTGAGCTCGCTTGCCCGAGCATCGACTTCGCGGCAGGCTTGTTCGAGTTCTGCCACCCGTCGTTTGAGTTCTTCGGGAGCAAACTCGACAGCGGCCCCTAATCTCTCTTTGATTTGCTCGATTTGACGATCCAACGCGTTTATCGCCCCATCGAGTTCGCGGGATGAACTCTCCAACCGTGCGAGTTCCTGCTCGATTTTGCGCAACTGCTGGAGTTGGGAGGAGGTCGCCTCCAGCTCTGGTTGAATTTGCTGAAGCCTCCTCTGGATCTCCTGTTTCGAGAGTTCAATATCCTTCATCTCCTGCTCGTGGGTCGGCAAGAGAGCTAGCGAGACGTCCTGTCCGAGCTGGTTTATGGTTCTCTTTCGTTCCTCGGTGCGGTCTCGGACGCGGTTCGTGAGCGAGCCGATTTCTTTGCGTGCCAGCTCAAGCTTGTTTATGCCCAAAAGCTCATCGATGCTTTCCATTCGTTTGCCGCGCGGCAGGGTCAGGAAGTAATCCAAACGGTTTTGTTCCGCGTAAATCGCTCGCTCGAAGAGATCGTAATCGAGTTTGAGAAGGGAGCGGATGTTTTCGCTCACACGCGTCGCACTTGGGCTCTCGATTAACTCCCCGGTAGCTTTCCGAAGTTCCGAAAGCACCGTCCCCTTCCCCCGCTCGATGACACGTTTAACCGTAAATTCGTCGTTGTTAGGTGTGAGGAATCTAACCTCGACCTCTGCCCGATCCATCGTGTCAGGCCGGTTCATGATTAGGTTATCGAGCCTGATGCGTCGGGTCTGCACCGCTGGCAGAGTTCCAAAGATAGCATAGGTAATCGCATCCAATACTGCGGACTTTCCAGCACCCATGGTTCCTACGAGAACATTCGTGCCGTCGCCAAAATGCAAGTCGGTGTTGCGGTGCGACTTCCAATTTTTTAGTTTAACTTGGGTTATCATCTGATTTCCTCTCCAGCTCAATTTTGACCTGCTCTTCCACCACATCGAACACCTTTTGAAGCGCCTCCCCACCCCTGTCCTCAACCAAAAGATTGTAGAGTATGCGTACATCGAATGGTTGGTCGTAACTAACCTCGCGAAGGTTTGCCTCAAGCAGACCCATCGCCATCTCATCTATGGGCAAGCGTCGCTCCCTCAACTTGCGCAGGAGCTGCACTTTTTCCTCGAGCCCTGGGGAGGTGAGGTCGCCCTTGCTTATAGCGACCAACGCTCGATCGGTGAACTCCTGAATGATTGATCGCTCGTCGAACTCGCTGCGCGATGCCTCTTTTGAGAGAGTCCCCGTGAGCCTCAGCCTGATTAGAGGTAGCTTCTCGAAATTGCGCCTGGGTCGCCCCAGCAGCTCCCATACCTTTGCTCTTACCGCTTCACTCAACTGAAGGATCCCAACGCTCTCGAATTTCATTTCCTCATAGTAAAAATCTCGCGCACTTTTAAGCTCGATGAACTCGTGGCTGAGTCTGTCATCGAGGTCGAGCATGTAGTACCCCTTTGGCACCTCGGCCTCCACTTGGAGCAGTTGAGTGCGTTCGGTGCTTCCTGGAAAGAGTAGTGGCTTCCCGTGAGCTGTAGCTTCTGTATGATAGTGGATGTGTCCGCAGAGGTAGAGGTCAAACCCGGACGGTAGGTCTGCGAGGTCAATCGTTGGGAACTCCTCGCTCGAGTACACGTACTGTCCCACAGATTGGTGAAGCATCAGGATGTTGAACGCATCTTTCACAGGCTTGGGATTCCAAGTAGCGAGCACATTTTTTGCATGTTGTTCGGGCACATTGCTCATGCCGTGAATCGCTAGCGTGCCACTTGAGGTTTTAAAAATCAGCGTGTTGTGATGCAGGTGGATGAGGAGACCCGCAGCTTCAAGAGCCTCTACAGGGTTAACGAATCCTCGGGTGCGCCGCTCGTGATTTCCGTGTAAAGCGATTACGGGTGTCCCGCGGAGCGCCACAGGGGAGAAATCATCCTGATTTTTGTCGATAACACGGCTGAGCGTGATCTCGTTCCGTCCCTTTGCTAGTGGAATTGAGAGGATGCGCATGGCTTGGGCCCAAACTTCTTGGCGGGGGGTTCTCATATCAAAAATATCGCCGAGCACGAGAATGAGTTCCGCACCAAGTTCAAGCGCTTGCTCGATGGCCTCCCTAGTCTGCTCGAAAGAATCTTGTTCCCGCGCAGTTCCCCACTTCGTCCCCAAGTGAGTGTCAGCTATAACCGCAATTTTCACCGTTATCCCATTCAGTATAGGGGCTAGAACTTAAGACAATTTTTAAGAGAGGGGTCAAGAATATTCTCTGTTTTCCGTGCCCCAATCATTTTAATCAAACCCGGCCAAATTGTGTTTGGTACCTCCATGTCAGAATCTTGGGTCGACAAGTACCGACCCCGTGAACTCAAGGAAGTAATTGGACAATCCCAAGCTCTTAAAGCAATGCTTGGTTGGGCTGAAGGGTGGCGGAAGGGCAAGCCAAAAAAACCAGCCCTCCTGCTCTACGGGGCGGCGGGGACGGGGAAAACAGTTGCAACCGCTGCATTGGCCCGGGAATTTGGCTGGGATTTGATCGAGCTCAACGCTAGCGACAAACGCACCTTTAAAATAGTCCAACAGGTTGCCGGTACAGCAGCGACGACAGGAACCCTTTTTGCGGGGGCGGGGGGCAAGCGGTTGGTTGTGCTCGATGAAGCCGACAACGTCTACGGAACTACAGATCGGGGTGGATACCGAGCGATCGAGGAGTTGCTTAAGCAGACTCAGAATCCAGTGGTGCTAATTGCTAATGACCAATATGCGATTCCGTGGAAAATAAGGGGCATCTGTTTCGCCATAAACTTCAGACGCTTAACTAAGGATGTAATTGCAAGCGTACTTCAACGGATATGCCGCGCGGAGCACATCGAAGCCGACCCGATTGCGTTGAACGTAATTGCTGAAACTGTACGGGGTGACCTGCGCTCCGCGATAAACGATCTGCAAACCATTGCGGCCGGCAGAAAGCGCTTAGCCATAAAGGATGTCGTGCTTTACCGACGCGACCGGGAAGCGAGCATTTTCGATGTGCTGAAGCAACTCGTCTATGCTAAGGGAGTTAGGGAAGCTCGAGAGTTGTTATGGGCGCTCGACAAGGCGCCTGACGATGCCCTCGCGTGGATTGATGAAAATATCCCACGGATGTTTGCCGACCCGGCTGACCGAGCTCAGGCCTACGACGCCATTTCGCGGGCCGATACTTTTCTAGGCCGCGCCCGAAGAAGACAAGCTTACGGGCTTTGGAGGTACGCCAGCGACCTAATGAGTGCCGGGGTCGCTCTCTCTCGTGAGGGTGAGCTAAAATTTGTCCGCTTCCAACCTCCCAGCTCTGGAAAATATTTTGGTAGAACTAGGTTTGTTCGAGCCGTGCGTGATAGCACAGCGAAAAAAATTGCTGCTTGTTGTCACACATCCTCGAAGGTTGCGCGAAAAAACTTCTTGCCCTACTTTCACCTTATATTCAAACACGACAAGAAGGCTGCATCTCGAATCGCGGCCGAACTCGAACTGAGCGACGTTGAAGCTGATTATCTTAAGTCAATGCGATGATTCGGAAGGTTTTCCTGTGAAGATAGTTGAGAGGCTCAAACTGGGCAAACTGGCGACCTTCCTCATAAATAAGCGACTTCCCGTTTACAACTGGTTCTATTTCAAAGAGGCGTTCTCCCGAGACCTCGTGTTTCTACTTGCTGAAACTTGGGGACTTGGCGAAGGCGATCTCGTACTTGACCCTTTTGTTGGCTGCGGGACGACGCCGCTTGCCTGCAAACAACTTGGGGTAGACGGCATCGGTTATGATGTACATCCGATAATGTTTTTCGCCTCGCGCGTGAAACTAGGGGATTACGATGCTGGGGAGCTCAGGACAGCTGTCCGAGTGTTGATGAAATCGAAGTTCGAGAAACTAGAAGTTGAAATGCCGGGTTTCGTCGCGCGTGTTTTTCCCAAGTTCCTGCTGGAAGACATCGCATTCTTCAAGCGAGAGATACTAGAGGTTGAAAACGAGAAGGTTCGCGAATTTCTGTTACTCGGGTTGATGAATGCGGCGATGCGATGCAGCTGGGCGCACAAGGATGGCGCGGCGATAAGAATTTTCAAGAAGCCGGTGCCCCCCCTCCGAAAAGCGCTCAAACGACAACTCCTGCGTATGTGTAGCGATGTCGAGCGATTCAAGGGAAAGGCCTGCAGGGTAACGGTCGAGCACTGCGACGCGAGAAAGCTTAAGCTGACCGACGAGAGCGTCGATGCAGTCGTCACCTCTCCGCCCTACCTGAACAAGCGGGAGTACATCAACGCGTATCGCATCGAGCAGCAGTTGTTGGGCTTGGATGCTCCAGCTTCAGATCAGCTCATCGGCGTGCGCGAGGCGCGCGCGGTGGAGGATTTTTCTGAAGTTGAGGAGTTTGTTGAGGGAAAACCGCTCGAAGCGAAACTTTACTTCAAGGACATGTTCGCGGTGATCAAGGAGCTTTATCGCGTCTGCAAGCATGGGGCGAAAGTTTGTTTGGTGACATCAGATGGATGTTTCCCGGAAGGTGTTGTTGAGGTCTGCGAAACGCTCAGCAGGCTTGCCGAACGCACCGGGTTCAGGGCCAAGCGCGTGATCGTGGTAAACAAGCGCTTCTGTACAACCCCAGCGAGAAAGAAGGTCGGAATAGCGCGGGAGAGCCTGCTGATGTGGGAGCGGTGAGCCGTGAGGGGCGAAGAATAAACTATATCTTCTTGCTCTCTGCCAGCAAGGTCCCGAGTAATATCTTCCTCTTTTCATTATTGTGTCTAATGGACTTTTAATTATGCGTAAATATTTCGTGGTTTGATTCTCCAATGTTTCTCAAGCGTTGCGCAAGCGTCCTCAAGTGTGGTCACGTTGAGAAACTCAGACATGAATACCATCTTAATGGGTTAAGTGCCGGGCTTAAAATTGGCGTTTAACCCAGAGAGAAAATCTGCGAAGTAATCTTTTTGTTCAATGTCCGCGTGAGACAATAGGGCGATAGCATGGTGGCCCTTCGAACCTTAGCGAGTGTGATCTTCGCTACAATTTTCCTCTCGATCTTCGCCGCCCTCTACTTACAATATCAGAGCGGGAGCGCGGAGGCCGTTTTCAGGCAACAGGCTGAGCAACTCGCGCAGCAGGTAAAGCTTCTAGCAGATCAAGAAGCAGGGGCTTCCTTCCCCTTTGACATAGTGGTGCCCCAAAACTGTGAGCTCCGATTCGAGGAGAATTTGGTGGTGATTGTGGTCGGGCAGACGCAGGAGAATCTCGATGCAGGCGTTGCGGTCAGCGGGCCGACGCTCAGCGGACAACAGGCGCGGCTAGCGCTCCAGCGCACAGAGGACGGGGTGACCGCAAGTGTCTAATGCCCACGAGCTGCCCTTCTATCTGCTCTTTGGGGCCCTCATGGCGATTCTGCTCGCGGGGGTCTTCTTCATGCAGCTGACGAAGCAGCGGGAATTCGAGGTCGGTGCTCAGGCCCAAGCGCTCGCGGACGATCTAGCCAAAACTTGTTTTTCAGCTCTATCTGGACAGCAACCCACTCTTGACCTGCCCTTGCAATTAGCTGGTTCAGGTTATGAACTCGAAATAGACGATAATCGCTCGACATTCATCGTGCGGATAACCGGGGGGACTGGAGCAGGTGAAAGTTACTGGACCATCGCAAACGTCGGGCTGCAAGTGGAGAACACAAGCATCACACCTGGAGGAAGAGTTTACTTCATGTGCTCGGGTGATGTAGTGCTCGTCAGCGCCTCTCCGATTGAAGCGTTGCCTGAAAATATCCTCCCAATACCCTCGGGCGAACCACCGGAATTCTATTACTTCGCGCGAGAGAACCAACGCGAGGCAACGGCGATCATCGCCGCTTACTTTGACGTGTCCCGTGACATTGATGCGTACAAATGGGAGAACAGCGATTCGATACTCGTCCGTGCTGGTTCAATCTTGCTCCGTGTTCAGGGATACGAAAACTGGGAAAACATCGGGCTCGTCGATAACGCTTGGGTCATTTCAAACATCGAGAACTACGCGGGAGAATTTACCGATGCATTCCCCTGCTCAAGTGTAGAAAACGCCTACTTGAGCGGATGGCTGTACTCGCCCGCGCAGGCGCTTGGCTATTTACGCTCGCGAACTTGGCGGCGTACAAGCGATAACGCGGTAGTAAGCATACCAAATAACGCATCGATTCGAGCTGCCGCAGCGACCACCAACGTTTCCACTTACCTCACTTGGCGGGTTGAATTTGAGAGTTACATATTACACTATCAAGCGATGCCATGGTGGTATCTGGAAAATACTCCTGGCTTTGTTTTTCAATCGGAGCCTGAGTTAGAAGCCGTGGTTTAAGGAACGAATACTCCTCGAGCCCCAAAGATGTCTTGCACTGTCACGTAGACAATGTTGTTCTCATTCTCCAGCTCCACCGCAAGCCCTTCGCACGCATAGTTCTCGTTAAGCGCTCGCTCCAACTCCTCCAACTCCGCGAGGTCCGCGTCCGCTACCAGCACCGAAGATAGCTCGGCTACGTGCCTTATCCGTTCGAATCTAGGGCGGGACATCGCATGCAAACTTAAACCGAATGCCCTAGGACCCATCACGTGCTCAAAGCTGGCATCTAGGTAACCTCGCGCACGAATGCCCCCATTAGGTAACCACTCAATCATAAGCGAGTTCTCGTCGCATAGCGGCACGGCGACCGTAAGGGTTGAGCGCGAGGAGGCGTTGATGTCAGAGATATGCGCGTTCATGTACTCGCGAATGTAATTTTCCACATTTCCACGTGTACCACCACTTAAGCCGACATCGTACATTGCGGCAGCTATCGAGCTCTCGAGCGTTGAGTTTAGCTCGCTCTCAACTTGCGATGCTGTGGCGCGAACCACGTCAGCAGCGCTCTTCAGAATAATCGTTGAGACCCCTCGCTCTTCCAAAGACTGAAAAGTAACTATCGCTACGCTTGAGCATAGAATCACGAATATCGTGAAAACCGCAAGCGTTGGAGCGGAAGCAAATTTGTCGATTTGCGACTTTAAGGGCATCCTAACCACCAACAAATTTTGATTTTATTTTTCAACTTTAAAAGTCTAAATTGTTACATTTTCAGTAACACGCAAAAGCTTTAAATAGTGGAATAACGCTGAAAAGCTAATTGTGGGGAGGAAGCCAGCAAATAAGGCTAAACTTTAGCCTAAGGGCAAAGGGGAGTCATGGAAAAACCTAGCGCGGCTAGGGAAGGCAGTGGATAAGGCGCGCGGTAGGGCGCGTTGAAGCCGAAGTGCTGGAAAAAGATTGCACGGCAAAAAGCGCGGAGAGGGATGACCTAACCGCCGCGGAGTAGTCGCGTGGTCGAATCCCCGCAATTTCTATGGCAAATTCAAAAATTCGCTAGATTTTGCATTAGTGAAATTTTTTAGAGCGTGCAATAAATAAAGTAATGGGAACAAGGAATAAAATGCAAGTTGATGATCCATTAGCAAAAGGCGAAAAGATTACAAAAATATCTATATTTACATTAATTTCTCTTGGATGTCTTTTACTTTTCACAGGACTTCTATCTGGCAGTGTTGCGCTGAGAGGTGATGGGGTTCACACAATTGCCGATGCATTTGTTTCATTAATTGTATTGATTGGCTTGAGAATGCTACGCAAGAGCCCTAGCGAAAGATTTCAGTTCGGCTATTACAAGATGGAAAATTTTGCATCAATGATTGTGGCCATTTTTCTCGTGTTCATTGGAATCTGGATATTTTATAGTTCATACTTGTCTCTAATTCATCCTAAAGAGTTAACCTTACCTGTCGTTGGGTTGGTCGTGTCATTTTTTGCCGCTGCAGCTTTTTTCATATTGGCCGCATATAAAAGAAAAGTGGCAAACACTCTTGGTTCAGTAGCACTGAAAACAGATGCGAAAAATTCGATAAAGACAGGAATGGCGTCATCAATAGTTTTTTTGGGGTTGGCTTTTTCTTATTTGGGATATTACCAAGCAGAGGCTGTCGCTGCCATGATAATAGCTATTTTCATCTTTGCAATTTCATACGGCGCGATAAAGGAATCTTCGCTCATCCTTATGGACGGTTGTGCTTGCCCGGGTACTAGAGGTAATGTCAAGAGTATAGCCGAGAGCGTAGAGGGTGTTGAAGAGGTTCACGAGATCAGCCTCAGAAAATCAGGACCATATATTGTTGGAGAAATGCATATTAAAGTCGATGGAAATCTTTCTGTTCATGCTGCGAATGAAATAGTAGAAAAGATTGAAAAATTGGCCAAGAAACGTATTCCCGTGCTGAAAAAATTGACTTTAAAAGTCGAACCGATGAGAAAGAATTCAAAATAAAATGATCAAACTTTTTTAAACAACAGAACCAAAATCTTAAAGCGCCGGCAAAAGTGTTTTTATTTCCCAATCGCTGACTTGGGCCCTGTAGTTATCCCACTCGTGCCCCTTGATGTAGAGGAAGTGATTAAAGAGGTGGTCACCCATCGCCTCTCGGACCAAGCTGCTTCGTTTCATACAATCAAGCGCCTGCCCGAGGTTCTCAGGCAGGGCTTCTATACTCAGGGCCTCCCGTTCCTCAGCGCTCATGCGGAAGATATCTTTCTCGACTGGCTCGGGTGGCTCGATTTTGTCCTCAATACCCTTCAATCCTGCGGCGAGCATCACCGTGAACTGCAGATATGGATTTCCAGCCGGGTCGGGGTTACGAAGCTCGATGCGCGTTCGTGCTCCTCTACCAGCTGGCACGCGGATGAATGCGCTTCGATTTCGGTTGGCCCATGAGATGTAAACAGGTGCTTCGTACCCTGGAACCAGGCGTTTATAGGAGTTGACCGATGAGGCGAGAACCGCGCACGTCTCCCTCGCGTACTTCAACATGCCTCCGATGAAGTGGAGCGCGAGCTTGCTTAGCTTATACGTGCCTTTGGGGTCGTAAAAAACGCTTTTGCTTTGAGCCATCAGCGACTGGTTGACATGCATCCCGGATCCGTTGACCCCGAAGATCGGCTTAGGCATGAATGTGGCGTAGAGTCCGTGCTTGCTGGCGATCGTTTTCGTGACGTACTTCATCATAGCAACGCGATCGGCCGAGGTTATGGCGTCGGCGTACGCTAGGTCAATCTCGTGCTGCCCCGGTGCAACTTCATGATGGGAAGCCTCAACGTCAAAACCCATCGCGTTGAGATAGGTGACTATTTCCTTTCTAACGTTATCGCCTCGGTCGCGCATCAGGTCGAAGTAGCCCCCGTAATCAGAGGGCTTCGTCGTCGGGTCTCCCCGCTCGTCCGGCATGAAGAGGAAGAACTCGTATTCAGGAGCGGTGTTGAACATCCAGCCCTTCTTCTGGACGCGCTTCATCAGCTTTTGGAGGGTCGCTCTTGGATCTCCATCGAACCGATTGTCCTCATAGTCGTACACATCGCACACGATGCGGGCTGTTTTCATGTTGTCTTGGAGCCAAGGAAGCACGACAAAAGTGTCCGGGTCTGGCTTAAGGCGCATGTCAGACTCCTCAATCGTAGCGTACCCCAACACCGAGGACCCATCGAAGAACACGCCCTCATCAAGAGCCTTTTCGAGCTTAGTGGTCGGGATTGTGACATTTTTGACGGTACCCAAGATGTCCATGAACTGCATCTGAACGAACTTTATTCCCTCTTTCTTCGCGAGCTGCATGATCTCGGATTTGGAAGCCATTTCACCACAACCCACCTCATTACGCGTCGCATTTAAACTTGGCGTCGGATATATAGTGAGTTATATAAATCAGGCACGGTTTAGGAATAACATCGGGCCATCACCGCGACTGGTATATCTTATCGCGATGCATATACTTTTCAATAACAATATGTAGCAGAAAATTTTCGAAATTTTTATGAGGTCTCGAATTCTTCGAATAGTGTTTCAAGAAAAACGCTTGTTTGTAAGCATCCAACCGATCCCAGTGATGACTACTGGGGAGTAACTTCGGCAGCTTTAGTTTAGATGATTAAAGTCGGAAAACCTCCAACTTCCGCACGGAGATCTCGAACATCCCGCACTTACTACAGTGTAGATTCGCTCGCTCTCCCTTCGTTGCCATCACCCACGCTGGTTTACCACAGTGGGGGCAACGCACGGACCCGTGAATCAGTTTTGAAATTTTCCTAGAATCCATTGTCGATCTCCTAATTTTCTCCCTCTGCGCCTGCTGGTGCAGTTGGATGGATAACCTCGCCCAAAAGCTTGTGACTTCGGGAAACCGCACCAGCAGATTGCGTGGGAGATATATCCGATCTAAGCCCCCTCGAGCAACCTGCTAGGTTTGCATTCGCTAGTGCAGGTAAGACGCAAATACCCGTGGCTTCACCCCCCCAGATCCAGTTCACCAATTCACACCACCGGATATATCGGATTTTCCTGTTATAAATCATTAGTTCGGAAATCATTTGTATGGCATATACCAAACCCTAACCGGGGATTTCCAACGGGGATCTTGGGTTCGACAAAGAGGAGAGTTTTGAGCGAAATCAAGAAGAAGCCCATTCATGGGTATGAATTGGCAAATAGGTTGGGGATTTCCCTTTCATCTGCTTATGAGCATCTTGGGGACCTTAGACAAAGCAGGTTTGTGGATTTTAAAGAAGAGGGCAGAAGGAGGGTCTATTTCCTAACCGATAAAGGAAAATATCTTTTGAAAGCGCTTGGATAGCAGGAGCTTAAGATTCTCGTTAAGCGGTAGAACCTCTTCGATGCTAACTACGTCCCCTTAATTAAACCGAAACCCAAGTATGCGACAGTGAAGACTATTGTAGTGAACAGGACGGTTTTACCCATCGTCGCCCAAAGCTCGACCCTATCGTTGCCAGCGCTTATCACTGCTATGTAGCGCGCCATCACCGCCGCGAGGGCTATCGCTGTTAGGCCCATCACGAGCTTCAGGAGAACGAGTTCGCTGGCCTCCATCGCGCCCAGCAGGAAAGGCAGGTTCGTCAATCCAGCACCCGCAGCCTCCCCCGCCACTGTGAACGAGACGCCCGACATGAACTCCATCACCCAGACCGACATCGCGCAGACGATCGGTAACAGGACCACGGTGACCAACCAGAGGTTCCCCATCGCCTCCTCTATCCGCTCGCGGAAGCGGTGTTCAACCCGGTGCAAAGTCGAGAGGAAATCCGCTGCCATCATGCACGCCTGTCCCGCCGCCGCTTCCGAACTCCGCCGAATGCGCGTAATCACGTTTAGGAAGCTTTGGATGAGGGGGTTACGGGTTCGCTTGATCAACCCTCGCTCAAATAGCGCGCGGCGCACATCTATCGCATGCTTCTCGGTGCTCTCGACGATTTCGTGGAGCTGATCCGCAACGGGCGATCCCGGCATCAACTCGGCGGTCTCGACCATCGCCTGACTCATCGGCTTTCCGTCGATCACGCGTGAGCCTATGGTGTTGAGCGCCGATCCCCAGTCGATCGCCTTCGTTCGCTCTTCCTCCCGAAGCTTCCTTCGCTGCCCAGCGTAGAGGTATGCATAGACCGCAACCGCCGCAGCCGCAGCCCAGATGAACCAAAACGTGTTCACCCCTTGGACGAGTGCTCCCAACGCACCTGTCTGAACGCCCACAAAATAGAGGAAACCTGGCCAAGCGAGGGCAAGGAAAACCAAGAGCGATGGCAGCCAAGAGGGAACCTCGCGCGAGAAGATCCTTGCATTCCCTCGTGAGGGTAGACGGGGGTCATCCTCAGGCACCTCGGAAGGAGGTAGGGTCGTGGGCCTGAGTCTACCCATATAGGTAGTGAAGGTGAAAAAGGAGGCCACGAGCAGGAGGGCTGCGAGCACGAAGAAGTGCAGCTGGACAAAATTTGCCCCTATTGCACCGAACAATGGAGAGAGGCCGATCATCCCGACGATCGCGAGCGAGCCGAATACCATGAACGCCATTGTAGGCATCACTAGCGCGTTCAAACGCTTGCTCAGCTGAGCCTCGCTGCTCTCGAGCACACGTTGTGGCGCCCGGCCAACATCGGAGGTGCGAGAGGCTTCCTCCAGCGCACCCGTAGAGCGGAGGATATCGAAAAGCGCCTGCCTCGTGCCCTCATCGATCTCGCCCCACCGATGAGCGATCACCGTAAGCATATGGCGGACACTCTCATAGCGGTGGCGAGTATCGAGCTCGAGCAGCCCGCGCTGGAAGTCGCCCGCGAGTTCGCCTTTGCTCTCGTTAGCAGCTAAAATCGTTGCCCCGCGAAGGTCGGGCTTGTGGTAGAGAGCGAAGCTTAACAGCATGATCGTGTGGATTGCCTCCCCTTGGGCCTCGCTCCGCCTTATCCCGGCAAGGCTTGGTGGATAGAGGTAGAATACCATTCCCAAGGCGCATCCCAGCACCAAGCCAAGCACGGGGAGCCACCACATCGCGAGCATGTCCGAGCCTGCCAGACCGATTAACAGCCACCCGAGAACGCTCATAATGGTGGGGATGCCTAACGTGAAGAAGAACCCAGCCCAGTATTCGCTCGCTGAAATTCTGAATTTCGCTTGCTCGAGCTCACGCTGGGTGCCTTCGGTTACTTCCATGTTGTGTGTGAGTCTACCAAAAATTCGGTTCGCGAGCTTGCACAGGCGCTCGTAAAAGGACGGTGGACTTTTCTCGGCACGTTTGAAGCGCTCAAGGATTTCTCGCACATCCTCGCTCACGGATAGCCATTCCTCTATTTTTAAAGGGTCTTCAACCAACTTTGCCACCTAGTTAGGACACGCTCGTACTCCGGAGCATTTTCTTTAACGAAGGAGAAGTAAGCGTCGTAGGCACGGCTCACGAATGGTAGCTCAAGGTAGCTCGTGTCGCCAGTGCGTCTGGCCAAACCAAGTAAGTCAGATTTCATCTTAGCCTCCGCTAGGATGCATGTGAGGAAGTTTCGCTCATCTATCGCGAACCGCTTGCATATCGTGGGCACGAGCTGGCTTCCGCCTCTTTCAGGTGGCAAGAAGTTCAATCGTTTTGCAGCGTCTAGAACATTGAGTTTCGAGAGGTCAAAGGAGTTCAGGCGTTTGAGGAGGGTCCTGTCGCCGCGAAGGAAATTTTTTTGCACGAGTAAATCGCGCTTGCGGTCGTCGGTGAAAATCTCGGCATACTTCGGCTTGTCATCCCAATCTTTGAGTACCTCAGCCACCTCTATAATCCGCCTGATGGTACCGGTGGGAGTTGAAAAACGGGCGGTGCTGACGACAAGATCAACGTACTTGTAGGCTGCGTCATGCAATCTCATGATGCGGCACACCAGATCAAACATCTCGCGCTTCGAGCGGGCGTGAAAGCTGCTTACGATCGGTTGACTTCCCTGTCGCGCTGCCGCCCCCAAAGCTGCCCTAACCGCCTCCATCGCCCGTACCTCCGTGATGAGCCAGTATGCAGCGCCCCCTCGGAGGAAGGCATCAATTTGGCGCTGAAGATGCTCGGCGTCAGCAATTCGCACATTTTCGATTGAGTAACCGTGTGCAACGAACTCCTCAAGGTGGAGTTCCTCAGTATCCTGAAATGCTATGATGCGTTGGTGGGGACCTATCTCGGGCACTAGCGTCTCGACTTCACTGGTCTTTGCACTGCCCATCTCGCCTATGATAAAAGCTGAAGCGCCTCGCCGGACGAGGTTGCTCACGAGCGAGCTGGCGAGAGGTGTGAGCGTGCCCCGCTCGAGGAAGAGTGGCTGGGTCCAAGCTCGGCGGCGACGCTTCCTAACAGATATCGCGATGCTCCTCGACCATATCGCCGGGTATCGACTTAAAAACAATCGCATTCCAAGCTCGGGAATTTCAATGTCCAGCTGCGGACGAACTTCATCGAATGACGTCGCGAGGCGGGAAGCGAGAGTTTCCCCAAATCCCAACAGAGCCGGCGTCGTCCAATGGATGCCAGTCTCGCACATATCCCAACGTTCGTGGACGACTCGAATCGGCTGAAGCTCGGGCGGTGCGGGGATGTAAATGTCGGTGAGTTTGTCATCGTAGCTGAGTGGCTCAAGCCATCGGTAGGTGAGCCAGCCAGACATTTGTTTGGCCAGTTCCCTAAGCTCACCAGAGGGAATCTTGACATCTGAACGCTCCCGGAGGATGTGTAGCAAAACATTGTACCAATCGTCGAGGAACCCCGAAATCCGCGTTGGGAAAGCGAAACGGGCGTGTCCCGGCTTGGCCGTCGTCTCAAATTTATATGCATCGTCCAGCAACTGGAGGTGCTCCGCGGGCATCTTGAGCTCTGGAAGGTCAAGCTGGTAAAACGGTAACGGACGGTCGAGCTGTTCATATATCCGCACGGTGCCTCGTCGCTCGGCTAACTCATAGGTCTCTAGCAATTTCAACCTGTGCCCCGGCGGGTGATAAATCCCCTCGACGAAGAACGGCATCACCCGCGCCGCAAAAACCTCGTCGTAATTCATTCCGTCAGCGTTTTGGATGGCTGTAATGCCCGCCAGCCCTGTCCTTGCGCTCGCGAGGAGTTTTAGGAAATAACGCTCGGTACATTTTGCGCATTCTCCTTTGAGCCTGCTGTATTTTTTCGCTAATTTCTCAATCGGTGAAAAATCGTGTGGTGCCTCTAGAAGTTTTCCCCATTGTTCGATCAATTCTCTGCACCGTTTATCCACACAACCTTCGCACTTACCTTTCTCGCTCACCGCATAGGATGCGCGGTCGAAAATGAGCTGTTTGAGCACAGCTAGGGTTCTGGCGAGTTTTGAGAGCTCGCTCGAACAGTACACCCGTTTATAGGCCCGGCGAAGGGTAACTTGGTCCACCAAGTTCTGCGCACCGAGCTGCTCGAGCACGCAGGTGCGACAACGCTTATCCTCGAGTGAACTTAGCCCTTTACACCCATAACATTCGATTTCTGCAACCTGGAGTGGGCCGGAACGATAGGTCCGAAGCGCCATAATTATCATCTGCTGTGGCGCTTTGACTTAACAACCTTGTCGGCACGATTGGGTGGCTGGACCTTTCCGAGTGATAGCTCAAGGGATACAACTCGGCGCTCGAGCTCATCAAGTCGATGTCTGAGCTCGGCGATCAAATCAGCTACTATGTCTTCAATCTTTCCTGTCACGAAATCACGCTCCTTAACGTAATCAAACGCTCGGTTAATAAAGTTCAACCTCTGCGATAGTACCCTTTTCAAAACCCTCAGCCCGCCTTGATGAGGCCGAAACCCAAGTATGCAACGGTGAAGACGATTGTAGTAAATAGGACGGTTTTACCCACCGTTGCCCAAAGCTCGACCTTATCGTTGCCTGCGCTTATCACTGCGATGTAGCGCGCCATCACCGCCGCGAGGGCTATCGCCGTTAGGCCCATCACGAGATTCAGGAGAACGAGTTCGCTGGCCTCCATCGCGCCCAGCAGGAAGGGTAGGTTCGTCAATCCAGCACTCGCAGCCTCCCCCGCCACGGTGAACGAGACACCCGACATGAACTCCATCACCCAGACCGACATCGCGCAGACGATTACAAATTGCCAATCGACCCCCCCACCGGTTCACGAGAGTTCTGCTATTTTCTTCTTTATCTCTGGCTGCTCCGAGAATTGCTTGAAGAGCTCCTGAGCGTGCTCCATCATAAAGCGGTTGTAGAGTTCTTGTATTTCGTCGGAGTGCTTCAGCTTGGTGTCGATCTCCCGTGCCTCGAGCACATCCAAGACCATCGAGCACTGGCTGCAGAACTTGGCCCCCGCTGGATTGCTGAGCTTACAGCGTGGACACTTGACTGGCTTGAGTACCGTGTCCTCCCTAATCTTCTCCTCGCACTTGATGCCGTGGTGCTCAAGTAGTGTTGCATCGACATCCCTGCCCGAGAGGTGTACATAGATGGCCGGCATATCGGAGCGCTTTGTCCACCCGAAGAAGATCCGCATCTGGGCCTCGGTAAGTACGGTCGCTAGATGTGTCGCCCTAGAGTGTCTCAGTAGGTGGGGGTAGACATGCTTTTTTATCCCGGCTGCCTGTGCTCGAGATACAACGATTTATATTATAATTTGATCAAATAAAAAATGAAAAATGCATAAAATCAAAGAAGATGAAAAAATGCAAGCAGATAACATCTATGAAGAGAAAATATTCTTAAAAGGCACAACAGGCGTATTGGCTGTTTTTACAGCTGGGTTTCTTTTTGCATTGGTCTATCAAATTTTGGTAGAACCAATTGGCGTTCGTCCTGCTCCAAACTGGTTTTTCCTACTTATGTTTCTACTGTTTCTAGGAGTTATGATTAATTTTAGTAGACTGGTCATCAGAATGACTCCTCGATCTATCGCTGTTGGTTATGGAATTTTTAAACGCACAATCATCTGGGAGAATATCGAGGGCTGTTATTTGGATGAGGCTTCAACCATTAGATATGGGGGTTGGGGCATACGCATAGGGAGAGTTAAGGGAAAATGGAGATGGGTATACAATGTTATAGGAGGTCCTCGAGTTGTGCTATCATTGAGGGAAGGTAGATTCAGAGAATTTGTATTTTCAACTAAAAGCCCTGAACAAGTAATAAAAGTAGTTAAGCAACAGATGGGTGGAATAAAATGAACACCCCTTCGTTCGCACTATCGCCTAACACAGTTATACGGCTCACTCCGTTCGCCAAAATTTCGGCTGCGCCGAAACTTCGTATACGCTGGAAACGATAGCACGAGCCCGATGATCCACAACTTTTTCATCCTAACGATTCGTGCAGAGCAGCCTTAAATAATAAACATATCTCTCATTTTTTTCTTCGACATCTTCTTACTA
>JAOUPD010000058.1 GCA_029880065.1 Hadesarchaea archaeon | reverse complement strand
TGAATTCAACTTCGTCGAATTACCCGAGGAATTCGCGGCGACAAGCAGCATCATGCCTCAGAAGAAGAACCCAGTCGTGGCCGAACTTGCGCGCGCGAAGGCTGGACGCGTCTTCGGGAACCTCTCAGGGGCCTTTGCGGTGATGAAGGCCATCCCCCAATCTTACAACATCGACCTTCAGGATCTGACCCCCTCGCTGTGGAACTCCGTCGACGAGGTGAGGAATGGTGCGGAAGTGATGGCGAAACTAATCAGCGCGGTCGAGCCGAATCGAGAGCTAATGCGCAGGCGGGCTGAAGGGGGATTCGCGACCGCGACCGAACTTGCCGATGCGCTCGTGTGGAAGGGGTTGGCCTTCAGGGATGCCCACGCAATCGTTGGAAGGCTGATTGCCCGCGCAACCAAGGAGGGCCGAGCTCCAGGAGAGCTGAAAATAGAAAATCTGCAAGCAGCGTCGAAGGAAGTTCTCGACAAAGAGGTTCAACTAACGCCCGAGGAGCTGAGAGAAGCTCTCGACCTCGATAAATGCATCGCTGCCCGGGAGCTTCCCGGTGGTCCCGCGCCAAAAGTTGTTAAAAATCAACTTAAGTTATTGAAGCGCGAAGCAAAATACCGTGCAAAGATTACGCGCACCCGAAGGCGAGCAATTACAAAAGCAGAGGTAAAGTTATTGAAGGAGGCTAAGAGGCGTTCGCGATGACGATCACGGCTGCGGTAGTCGGGGCATCGGGCTACACGGGCGTGGAGCTCTTCAGGTTGCTCGCCGGGCACCCCGAGGTAAAGCTCATCGGGGCCTACGACATCCAAAACGTCGGGAAACTTGTGGGCGAGATCCATCCAAACCTTCGTGAAATAGTTAATCTGAAAATCGTGAAACCCGACTACTTGAAAATCGGAAAGCAGACTGATGTTGTCTTCGTGGCTACCCCCCACCGTGTCGCAATGAAGTTTGTGCCAAAATTGCTCAAGGGGAAAGCGAAAATAATCGACCTCAGCGCGGACTACCGATTTGATGACGTTAAGGTGTATGAACGATTCTACACCAAGCACGAGAGTCCAATGGTCAAAGGAGTTTATGGGGTACCTGAGCTCCACCGCGCGAAGATAAAGCGTGCACGCCTCGTCGCAAATCCGGGGTGCTACCCGACAGCCGCAATTCTGAGCTTGGCACCGCTAGTCAAACAACGCCTGATCGACCTCGACCACATCGTCATCGACGCTAAGACTGGAACCTCCGGTGCGGGGGCTACGCCTAGCGAAGTGACCCACCACCCCCTCGTATGCGCAAACATTCGAGCTTACGCCGCGACCACCCACCGCCACGCCCCTGAGATTGACCAAGAATTGAGCAAGCTGTCTGGAGAAAAGGTCAAAGCCCACTTCACACCCCATCTCATCTCAATCGTGCGAGGAATCCTCTCGACATCACATGTCTTCCTGCAAAAGTCGGCTAGTAAAAAATCATTACTTGACCTCTACCGAAAGTTCTACGCCAGCGAGCCCTTCGTGCGGGTACTTGAGGAACTACCGCAGGTGAACTTCGTGGCTGGATCAAACTACTGCGACATTGGATTCGAACTTGACGCGGCGGGCAATCGAATCGTCGTGGTTTCGGCCATCGACAATCTCGTCAAGGGCGCCTCGGGGCAGGCTATTCAAAACATGAACTTGATGTTCGGATTTGATGAAACAAGGGGATTAGAGGTTCCAGCGTTACGGCCATGACAGCTTTATGGTCGAAGCTAGTAAACCCTGCGCGAAAAGATTAAAGTTGTCCTCGTACTCCTTTTATTGGTGTTCGCATGATCACGGTGCTCGAGGGCGGTGTGACAACAGTCCCTGGATTCCTAGCGGCTGGCGTACGGGCGGGAATCAAGCGCCGCGGACTTGACATGATGTTAATCGCAAGTGAAGATGGGCCAGTTGCAGCCGCGGGGGTCTTTACCACAAATCTAGTGAAAGGCGCCCCGGTGCTTGTGACAATGAAACACGTTAAGAACGGTGAGCTTGGAGCGATAGTCGTGAACTCGGGGAGCGCGAACGCGTACACAGGTAAGCGGGGGCTGCGGGACGCACATCGGATGGCTCGCCTCGTGGCGCGCCTGCTGAAACTCCGCACCAGTGATGTCGCCGTTGCATCGACGGGCCTAATAGGCTCACGCTTGCCCATGCGGAGAATCGAAACTGGAATCCGTGCGGCCGCCGAGGAACTCTCGAATTCGCGCGAGGCAAGCCTGAGCGCAGCTAAAGCAATCATGACAACCGACACCACGCCCAAGGAAATCGCCATCCGGGTCGACCTCGAGGATGGAACACCTGTAACTATCGCTGGAATGACAAAAGGCGCCGGCATGATCCGACCAAATCTACAAACTGCAACCATGCTCGCATTCATCGCCACCGACGCCGTGGTGAGCTCTGCAGCGCTCAAGGCAGCACTTCAAAACTCGACCGATCGAAGCTTCAACATGATCAATATCGACAACGAAACAAGCACCAGTGATATGGTGCTTATACTCGCGAACGGGCACGCAAAAAATCGCCCGATCACACTCAAGCGCCAAGATAAAAAGTTTCAGGCCGGGCTCGATTATGTGCTTACTGAACTTGCGTGGATGATCGCCAAAGATGCGGAGGGCGCATCGCATCTAATCGAGGTCCAAATTAAAAACGCCCGTAACCGGAAGGATGCCCGCCGCGCCGCCCTTGCGATTGCGGGGTCAAATTTAATCAAGGCTGCTATCTTCGGACGCGACCCCAACTACGGCCGTATAATCGCTGCCCTTGGCTATTCGGGAGCGTCGTTTGACCCGTCAAAACTGAGTTTGGAGCTAGTCAGCGATCGTGGCCGCGTTGACTTAGTCGTGCGCGGCAAACCTAAAGCAAAGCGGGCGTTCAAGCGGGCGCGTGACATCATGCGCAGCAAGGAAATCGAAATCCATGCTGACCTCGCCGCGGGAAAAGCCTGCGCTACTGCTTGGGGGTGCGATCTAACTTATGACTATGTACGCATCAACTCGAAATACACTACCTAGTTTGGATTATCTTTAAGAACATGTAATTTAATGAAATCAATTTAGGGTGAAAAATGCAAGATCGCGCCACGATATTGCTCGAGGCCCTGCCTTACATCCAGGAATTTCACGGCAAGACGATAGTTATCAAGCTCGGCGGGAGTCTGATGGGAAAAGAGAAACTGCTCGATGCCATGCTCCGCGATATCGTGCTCCTAAGCTACGTTGGCATGAAAATCGTAATCGTGCACGGCGGCGGGCCCGAGGTAAGTGAGGAGATGCGCAAACTAGGGAAGAAGCCGAAGTTCGTCGAAGGGCTCCGCGTGACCGACGAGAAGACGATGGAGATCCTGCATGAGCAGCTCGCGGGAAAAATCAACAAGGAGATCGTGCTGGGGATAAACAAGCATGGAGGACGAGCTGTGGGTATTTCGGGCATGGACGGAAATCTCATTCGCGCTCACAAACTCCTCTACAAGACCACGACGAGCAAGGGGCGAGAGGTAGAAGTAGATCTTGGGTTGGTCGGTGAAGTCGAGCAGATAAACCCAACCGTCATAAACTACCTCGTGGGCACAGGCTACATCCCAGTAATCGCCCCGATAGGCATAGATGCAGACGGGCGCAGCCTGAACATCAATGCCGACGTCGTAGCTGCCGAACTTGCAGCCTCTATGCGCGCGAAAAAACTCATCCTGCTTACTGATGTTATAGGTGTAATGCGTGACCCGAAAGATGAAAAAACACTAATCTCGCAGCTAACTGCTGAGGAAACACAGAAGCTCATTCAAGAGGGCATCATCAAGAAGGGTATGATCCCAAAGATTGAGGCCTGCCTGAGGGCCGTGCAGAGTGGCGTCGAGCGCACTCACATCATCAGCGGCACCGCCCCCCACGTGCTTTTGCTTGAGATTTTGACCGAGCGCGGTATAGGCACGATGATCGAACGGGGCAAGTAAATGCAGCGCATCCAAGAACTAGATGGGCGCTACATTGCGAGTACCTACCGACGCCAACCTTTGGCATTTGTAAAGGGACGAGGGATGTTCGTCGAGGACATTCAAGGAAAGCGTTACCTCGATTTCGTGGGGGGCATCGCGGTCTGCTCTTTAGGACACTGCCACCCAGCGCTTGTCAAGGCGATCTCCGCTCAGGCGAAGAAGTTAATGCACACCTCAAATCTTTATTACATCCAACAACAAGCAGAGCTAGCGGCATTGCTTGCACGCGTAGTCCCAAAGAGCATCAACAAGTTCTTCTTCTGCAACTCTGGCACAGAAGCTATCGAGGGTGCATTCAAGCTCGCGATCAAACACGCCAAACGTCAGCGTATCATCGCTATGCAGGGCTCCTTTCACGGCAGGACGGCAGCTAGCGTTGGCGCGACCTGGAAATCCAGTTATCGTGCGCCATTTGGGGCCCTCATCCCACAAATCTTCGATTTCGTGCCCTTCAACGACCTTGCTGCCGTCGAGCGAGCGATGGGCGAGCAAACGGCTGCTGTAATCGTAGAGGCGATTCAGGGCGAGGGTGGCATAAACGTGCCATCCAACGATTACCTGCCAGGACTACGAAAGCTATGCGATGAGCATGGGGTGCTCTTAATCTGCGACGAAGTCCAAACTGGAATGGGGCGCACGGGCAAATGGTTCGCATGCGAGCACTGGAACATGAAGCCTGATGAAATCACCATGGCGAAGGCGCTCGGTGGCGGTTTTCCGATCGGTTGCTTCGGCGCTAGAGCTGAGGTGATGGAATCGTTCTCGCCAGGCAATCACGCCTCGACCTTTGGCGGCAACCCCTTGGCTTGTGCGGCTGCGAAAGCTGTGATAAAAACGATGCAAAATTTGAAGCTACCTCAGCGAGCCACGAAAATTGGCGGATACTTCAAAAATCGATTGAACGAACTCGCAAACAAACACGGGTGCGTGCGAGAGGTGCGAGGGCTCGGGCTAATGCTTGCGATGGAACTCTCCACCAAACAAATTGCCGATACTGCAGTAGTCAAAGCCAGGGAGCGGGGTTTCCTGATAAACTGCACCGCCGATAAAGTTTTGAGGTTCGTCCCGCCACTGATAGTTGAGCGAAAACACATCAATCACTTGATAGAATCTCTGGATGAAATATTAAGTGAGGCTGAAAAGTAATGGTAAAACACCTGTTATCTATGCAGGACCTGAGTTCGAGTGAAATCAAGGCAATTTTGGATGAAGCTGCGGGGCTCAAGGAAAAACTTCAAAAAAGGGAATCGCACGAACTGCTCAAAGGTAAGACGCTTGGTATGATATTCGAGAAACCATCCCTGCGCACACGGGTGACCTTCGAAACCGGGATGACTCAACTCGGTGGACACGCAATCTACTTGGCGCCCGCTGATATCCAGCTGGGAGAGCGGGAATCCGTTCCTGATGTGGCTCGCAACCTTTCACGCTGGGTTGACGTGGTAATGGCAAGATTATTTAAACACGATATCATTGTCGAACTCGCGCGTTACTCAAGCGTACCTGTAATTAACGGGCTGACCAACTTGCACCACCCGTGCCAAACTTTAAGTGACCTGCTCACAATTCGCGAGCACAAAGGCAAACTCAATGGTCTTAAAATAGCGTGGATTGGCGATGGAAACAATGTTTGCAACTCTTTATTGCTAGGGTGCACGCTGGTTGGCACGAACATCTCAGTTGCCTGTCCACGTGGTTATGAGCCGCCCGCTGATATCGTAAATCAGGCACGGGCCAACGCGAAGAAAAGCGGCGCAAAGGTCGAGCTCACGACCGACCCAAAAAAAGCCGTTGATGGAGCAGACGTAATTTATACAGACGTGTGGGTCTCGATGGGGCAGGAGAAAGAGGCCAGAGAACGGATGAAGGCGTTTAAGGATTACCAAGTCAATGCCCAGCTGTTAAAGGGGGCAAAGCCGGACTCCATCGTCATGCACTGCTTGCCAGCTCACCGAGGGCAAGAAATCACGGACGATGTCATTGATGGGCCGCACTCGGTTGTCTGGAACCAAGCCGAAAATCGGATGCATGCGCAAAAAGCCCTACTTGTTTCCCTGCTAACTTGAAAATTATAGAAAAGCAATTAACGGTCGCGCCAAATTTCCTGCCAAGCACTTAACACCTTATGGAAACGCGCCAGCGGTTAACCTATCTCTAATCTTTCTAATCCCGTGAATTCGAAACAGTCCCGATCGATTCCAACGCCGCTCGAAGTTGAATTAACTTATCAATCGAAGCGTCAGGTTTGAGTATTTCCTCCTCTGGAGGTAGAGGAGCGATGGATCGGCAAAGAACCGCTCGCATGCCTACCATTTTAGCTCCGTATACATCATCACGCAAGCGGTCCCCCACATGAACAGCATCTTTGGCCTTAACCCCTAGCTGAGAAAGAGCGTGTAGAAATATCTTTGGATGGGGTTTTCTCACATCAACCTCGTCGGAGAAGCTCGTGGTGTCAAAATATTCTAGTATCTCATGTTTAGCCAAGACGATTCTGAGGACTCTGCTTGGCGTCCTAGCAACGTTGGATATTATCCCCAATTTTATGCCATCATCCCTCAATTGGCTGAGACATCCACGCGCATTTTTCGCACAGGTGGGCAACTTCTCAAGCGAGACCTCGGCATAGAGTCTCACGAGTTCCTTAAACCACGAACCCTGAATTTTAACGTTAAGAAGCCTCAGGAAGAACCCCACTTGATCTGTGACTGTTATCTCACTCATCGATCCAAAGCGCTGCCTAGAAGAACTCTTGCAGCTAGTTGGCAAGAGGACCTCCTCCCCTCTAATTTTTCGCTCCAAAATGTCGTAGGCTTTGCTAATCTCGCTCATGTTGTAGTTATATCCAAGTGTTCTCAGTACTTTGAACATGCTCCTTTTTCTAGCCTCTCGCCAGTACTCGCTCAGCTCGGATGTATAACCAAGCAGGGTACCCCACACATCAAAGGTGACTGCGCGTATCACGTCATTCCCGATCCTGACATATACTTTAAAAGATAACGAGCACATGGAAATATTAATCCTTTTCGCAATCAAGCAACCTATGAAAGAAACGAACCTAAAGCCAGAAATCTTATGGTACAGCAAGGATAAAATTGGTATGAAAATTGTGAAGGGAAGTGCTGTCTATGCCGCGCGTCAT
>JAOUPD010000057.1 GCA_029880065.1 Hadesarchaea archaeon | reverse complement strand
TATCGTAATTACTATGGTTCTCTTGGCAGACGATTCAAAGGCCTTTTCTCCAAAAACAAATTAAAAAGAAAGACCTACAGGTACCTCGCCAGTCAGGGGCTTTTGAAGGAGCTAAAAAACTTGTTCAGGTGAGCGATTTACCATGTCTCGCAACTTTCTCAAATTTTTCCTCGGCGTGTCATTATTTGGACTGAGCATTGTAGTAACATTGGCACTTTATCCGCTACCCGTGTTGGAAAATTTCCCTTTGCGAAAACCACTGGTGGGCTCTATTTTTGGGCTAATCTGCGTTTTGGGTATTCTCGCAGTAGTTTTTCCACGTTCATGTTCTAGAATTATCGGTTTTAAGAGAGAAAAACAACAGGCCCCTCACGTCTTTTACACGGCTGGTAACTCCAAAGAAAAAAAGTTGACCCTGCGCGGACACCATCCCGAGTGCAAAAATTTTTCTGCTCACGTAATTCAGCTGGGCGGCAAGACTTTTTGTGCCGGTTGCGCCGGGCTGATTTTGGGAGGTTTGGCAGCTTCTGTTGGAACCCTTCTATATTTCTTCGGCAATTTGCACGTTGGGCAGAACAGCCTTTTACTGCTCTGGATAGGCGCAGCTGGGGTGGTTCTTGGGTTGCTTCAGTTTCCGCTGTTTAACATTTCGTGGAGTTCGGTCCGTTGGTTTTTAAACGCCTTCTTTGCTTTGGGGGCATTTTTGATTCTAGTTGGAATTGATGCGATAACTCAAAGTATTTTTGTAGATTTATTTTTGGTTGTTTTGATTGTTTTTTGGATTTTTACTAGGATGGCGCTCTCTCGATGGGATCACGAAAGGATTTGTAATCTATGCAAAGTAAAAGCGTGTGAATTTCGTGGATTGTAAAAAGACAAGGGGGTTAACGCTCACGCCTTAATCGATAAAAGCCACCCGCAAAGAACATTATCCCAATGGCGAATAAAATCAACACCCCAAAGATGTCCGTGAATTCAATAATCCACCCAAAGATTTTACTTAAGAAATACAATATTCCAATTATGATGATTATCGCGCCGATGAGGATGCCAAAAATTGCACTTCCTCGCGGGATCCCAAAACATTCTTCTACGTGTCGTTCTCGTCGTTCTCGCGGTAGATATAAACTTTCTCCGCACTTGACGCATATTTTAGCTTCGTCCTTATTTTTGGCACCACATTTAGAACAATAAACCAATATTTTACCTCCGTTTTGAACTTTTAATTCTTGCCCAAAATGTGAGTGATATCGAACTTTTCACAATAATGACTATCCCAACTAGGACGATTAGCCAGCCCAGAAAGATAAACCAATCAATGCTTTCGGATTTCAACAATCCCAATGCAGCAGCGGAACCAAACCAAAAGAACAAACCAGAAAATGTCCCCGACTTCCTACTGATTGATTCCTTCAGCATAAACCTCGCAACTAAAATGACAACTTGGAAAATAGCAAAGATGAGACAGAACTGGAATATCGTATTGTAAAGTATTGGATGATTTGACGCCGGAGCGTAAAAATACACGCCTGGATACACTAGTTGAAGCTGAAAATCTTTAACGAAATCAAAAATCTCACTCGGGAGTTCTGGTGTGACCGCGAAAATCACGCCGATAAGTGCTAAAAATAACCCGAATGATGCAATGCCAAGGAGATCTATTTTTTCTCGCTGCTTGTTACTCAAATTCGGCACCGCAACAGATTTTAGGCCTGCTGCTCACGGCGTAACCCGTAAAGGACACCAGCAATAATCAATATTCCGACAATGATTATTATTATCGGCCAGATTTCAATTGATATGTTAAAGTAACGTGAAAGTATCCAACTGACTCCGAACAAAATTATTATCAACCCGACGACCATGCCAAAAATCGCTCCACCTCTGGGAAGTCCAAAACACTCCTCCACGTGTGGTTCTCGCCGTCTTCGCGGGCCAAAGCATGTTTCTGCTCTGCGTTCGATTTCTTTCTCCAAAGAGGGCGGATACAGGGTTTTCCCGCACTTGGCGCATTTTTTAGCGTCGTCCTTATTTTTGGCACCACATTTGGAACAGTAGACCAATGTCATCCCACCTATGACAATATTATTTATTACGAACTCTTAACTTTTCCTAAAATACGAATGCTATCGCACTTCTCACAGTTTGGAATAGTGGATTGGGTATAACGCGCTGCTGTTTCGGTTGGAGTAGTATAACACAAAAAATAAGTGGTATTACTTTTCCTAAATCAGTGGGGAGTTAGTTGTTCGGGCGCGACGAAGCGCTTCGCGCGCTGCGCGAGGCGGGCTGTTCAAAGGAAGTTGTCAGGCACTCGCTTGCCGTCGAGCGGATTTCTCTAAGGTTTGCTCGACAAATTCGTGCGAATGGGCATAAGCTCGACTTGAAGTTGGTAAGTTTAGGCGCGTTGCTGCACGACATCGGGCGGGCTCGAACGCACAGCATCAGGCATGGGGTCGAGGGGGCCAAAATCCTGCGGGGCCTTGGGTTAAGCAAATTTGCGAGGTTCGCCGAGTGTCATTTGGGTGCCGGTATCCCAGCTGAGGAGGCGAGGGAGCTTGGGCTCCCAGCGCGAGATTTCATGCCCCGAACGCTCGAGGAGAAAGTTATCGTCTACGCGGATAAGCTGGTGATGGGGCACCGTATGACATCTTACGAGCGGGCCCTCGATTGGTTCAAATCAGAACTCGGGCAAACGCACCCTGCGCTTGACCGCTTCAAGGCACTTCACGAGGACATTCAAAGTCTTCTAAAAAAGCGTTAGAGGTGGGCCGCCGAGGCCTGTACTCTATTGAGTTTGAGTCGATTGCGGTCGACCTCTCGCGATTCACACCTAAAAAGTGGTGGGCCCGGAGGGAATCGAACCCTCGACCTCTACCTTGTAAGGGTAGCGTTTGTTAGGCTTTCGCCTCTTAACCACTAGACCACGGGCCCACGCTAATTCTCAGCGCACCCAATAAAAGCTCACAGCCCCTTCACTACCATTATAATCTCAAGAACCACAATCGCAATTATTAACAACATCATCAGGAACTCTAGGGTGGTCGCACGGTGCACATCCACGCGCTCCATCGCCATGGCATAGAGTTCCTGCAACTGATTGAGTTTTTTGTCGACGAGCGCCAGCCAATCGGCGATGCGGAATCGCTCGCTCGCGACGCGGTAAAGTTTGCCCAAATACCACTCGCCCGTGAGCTTGAGAATGTTGCGCAGGTCCCCTAGGAAATCCGTGACCTCGACGCGCAATTCGGCCAATTCGCTTGCAGTTCGCGTGAGTTCACCATAGGGGCGGCTCCTCCAAGTTATCCCCATGCGGGGGCCAGCGAGGGCGGTACGAAGGGAACTATAAGCCCGTTCCACGCGGCGATCTAGCAGGCGGTCGTATGTCTTGAGTTCGAGAAGCTGAATTCGCGCGAAGTCGATCATGCGCACGAGCTCGTCGGTGTATTCGACCGCGCCGCTGATGAGGGCTGAGTACCAGTCGACGATTACGATATCCGCATCGGAATAACTCAAGTAAGGTTGCAGCGCGTCTTTAACCTCCTTATCACTGAGCGAGCGCCAATCGCGTTCCCCGCGCAGTAGCCCCGCGGTCTGCTTCCGAAACTTAGTCAGGAAATCCTCTGCGTTCAACCTAGGCTCGGACTCAGCGATCAAGATGAGAGTGTAAATTTCCGGGAGCTCGAACGCGGGGTAGGGATAAACTATCGCCGGTTTTATCGTGTTCACGAGATCTTTGAAGAGCCCGAGTGGCAACTCATCGAAGTCGATTTCAGCTCCATCAACTTTCACCTGTCTTTCATTCAGGGTGATGAGTTTTGTGATACTCTCGAAGCCAGCCTTGCGAAATTCGATGGTTATGTTAATTCCTATGACGCCGATGGGGAAGATGTGTCCCTCGATGGTGGCTTTGTGCCGGTCGATCTTTCTTGCCTCGAGGTCGACCTCAATCGGCTGGAAGCCCACCTCCTCGTATTTTGGTGCTAGAATTCTTGCTCTCTTTGGGACATGACGTTCGATTACCGCGAGGTTTTGTTTGGGTATACGTTCGAGTTCGATGTCACCCCCGACATCGTAGAAGTACTGGAAAACTACCCGCCCGGTCAAGGTTGGTGTTTCTGGCATCTGTTACCACTCAAGTTTTGGTCAGAGAAAACTTAAGATTGGCGCCGGGGCTGGGATTTGAACCCAGGAGGCCCAAAGGACCAACAGGTTAGCAACCTTTGGCGGGCCCAGTAAGACTAGGCCTGTCGCCATACCTGGCTAGGCTACCCCGGCGTTCATTGTTACTTTGGAGCTGTTACTTTAAATCCATGCGCCAGTTTTTTGCTTGTTTATAAGGAACTTCCACCCAAAGCCTCGGCGGGCAGCATGGAAGTCACGCCAGAACTTGCTGAGCTTTTTGGGATTTATGTTGGAGATGGAACCATGAGTACAAATAATATTGGAAGAGGAGCGTTATTATCAATAGCGGCAGGTGTGAATGAAAAAGAATGGCTAGAGCACGTAGCAAATCTCTTTGAGCAAATATTCCGCTATCGTCCAAAAGTTCGATGGAATTCAAACGTTTATAAAATCCAAACGGGAGTCAGTAAAATTTGCGAATTTTTTAAGAGAGCGGGTTTTCCCGCCGGCAAGAAAGCATCGACTGTTAGGGCCCCAAAAGCGGTTATGGAAACCCGTAATCATGTTATCTACAAAGCATTTTTAAGAGGATATTTCGATGCGGATGGTTGTTTATGTTTTGAAAGAAACCTGCACGGAAGATATGTGGAGTACAAGAAAACTTATCATTATTACCCGAGAATTTTACTAACTTCGATTTCTAGAGACCTGATTGTTACGGATATCAAACAAATGCTAAAATTAATCGGTTTACAACACAACACTCGTGAGAGAATGCCGGGTAAGAAAGAAAAGCACAAAAGTTATGTTGCTACCATTACTGGTGCTGCTCAACTTGAGTTATGGATGAAGGAAATCAGATCCTCGAATCCAGTGCATATTACTAAATATCAAGTTTGGAAAAAATTTGGATTCTGCCCAACCAAAACAACACTTGAACAAAGGCTGGCGATGTTGTCAGATGAACTTAATCCAGAGATTTTGGTAAAAAAGTGAATGGAGTTAAAAGGCGACGAGCGCGCTCGAAGTTGACGCCTTCCCCACACGACGATTACTGGCCCCTAGCTCCATCCCGTTATCTGCCAGCGCTGATCGTCCTGCCTACCGCTGTTACCTTCCGGTCCTCACGGGATTCGACAGGTGAGGGCAGTTCTCCCCGGCCCTACGACCGAGGCCCTGCCGCCGCCAGCCCAGCAGGACAGGACTTCCACGCCGGAAACCAGGTCGACGCACGGTTCCAACGCCGTCCCCGAGCTTCGGCCCACCATAAACCCCATTTGTGGTACAGGCAAGGGGTGGCTGCCCGCCTAGCTCGCCGCCATATTAACTGCATTTTGGAGAAATAAGGGTTTTTTGCAGCCGTTTCAACCCCAGTCCCTTTAGGAGTTCGCAGCTCTTGCAAATATCTGCTGAGGTCTGCTCACCACAGAGTTCGCATCTCCGCATTTCGAACTTTGGCGTCACGCGAGCAATGTGTGGCTTTAGCCTTTCAAACATCCTCAAAATCATGAACTTTGAGTTTGGGTGATTCGTCTCGAGCTCATTCAGAAAGTCGCGAATCTCTGTGTGGATGCCGCTTGCATACGGGCAAACCCCTAGATGCACCTTTAGTCCGCTGAGCAAAGCGTAAAGGGCCACCTCCTTCTCCAGAACTTCACGCAATGGTTTGATGCGCGGGACGAATCCTTTTTGCGGTGGATAAGTTGGCCCCAAGCGGTGAAGCCTGGAGAGATCCGCTCGCACGTAGTTGAGCATGATCGCTTGGACCTCGTCGTCGAGATTGTGTGCGGTGGCAAGTTTGTCAGCCTCAAGTTCGCGAGCAGCTTGGTTGAGAAGCGAACGCCGCATCACCCCGCAGTAGGTGCAGGGGTTCAACCCAGTTTTTTTAAGTTTCGCCAGTTTTACCATCTGGTCGAGCGTTGCACCGAAAGCCAGTTTGAAGCTCACGACCACATACTCAACACCCAAAGATTCTGCATTTTCCCGAGCCATTGGCACGCTTCGATTGCGGTATCCCTTTATGCCTTCGTCAATCGTTATCGCAACAAGCTCACAATTTTTCTGTTTACAATATTCGGCAAGCAGGTGCATGAGAGCGATGCTATCCTTTCCCCCGGAAACCGCTAGCGCAACCCGCCCCCTCGGAGAAATCATCTGGTGCTCAGCGATTGCGCGCCGGAAGCGCTTTGCAACGCTTTTAATCAAGCACCGGTCGCAGAGAAGCACTCCCGCGTAGCGGCGGTGGTAAGCCGCGCGCCGCCCACAAAAAGTACACTTGAGCACTCAACCACCTGTGACGATGGTCAAAATCTCGATGAGGTCACCATCAGAGAGGCGCTCCTCCTCGGCTACTATCTTCTCGTTGCGTCTCACGACGACAGTCTCTCGGCTGGAGCCTAGCTTCCGCAGCAGATCGGCAATGGTGGTGTGGGGGTCGAGTCGAATTTCGCGTTGGTGTTTCTTCCCGACTTGCTTTACTGTAACCTTGATGTGGGTCATTTCATCACATGAACATGGGTACGAAGTTCACGATAATCAACGCCAACACGATGAACGAGAATATATAGCTCACGCGTTTGGCCGTTTGTTCGGAACTCGCTCGCTCAGCCACACCCTGCAAGATGTAACCTCCATCAAGCGGCACGAGTGGCAGGAGGTTGAACATCCCGATAGCGAAGTTGAGCAGAAACATCCACGTTAACACCGAAACCAATGGCCAAGGGATTAATGCATTGTCGGAGTATGGGTGGAATAATGTACGCCCCATGATTCCGTATGATATTGCAAAGAAGGTATAGAGGGGATCGGCAAAATTCGATCGTGGCAGAGCAGAAATTGTGGCCATCCCTATAAAACCACGATTTTCATTATCCTCGCGCGCAATTGTGGTAAGCATAAAGAGTTTCTCATCTGCCACAATACTGAAGTTTTCCCCGGGGCGTATATTATCTGTGAAGTCGTAGTAATCCTGCCAAGTATCCATCTCAATACCGTTAATCGAGAACAGGCGCATACTCGGTTGTATACCCGCGTTTTCCGCTGGAGAGTTTTCACCTGTTCCCAGAACGTAAACACCAGGACGTGGAACGACTA
>JAOUPD010000056.1 GCA_029880065.1 Hadesarchaea archaeon | reverse complement strand
AGCCTCCAACTCAGGCCTTCGTGTTTGCCAAAATCGAGCCAAAGAAGAGACGTAATGTCTACAAGGAGATAATGTCGCTGGATTTGTTGCAAGCATTCCGTGTGACTGGGAATGTGGATTTGATTGTTGTAGTGGATCGGCAAAAATTAGATAAAGTGTTGAAGTCGCTCTCAGGTATTGATGGTGTAAAGGGAACCTCCGCTCATCTCGTACTTTCCCCGCTTGTCAAAGGCAAGTAACTAACGCTTTTTAGCAGCTTTTTTCGTGAGTTCAACCATCCGCCGTTCGATTCGGTCTCGCAGCTCATCGAGGTTTCCCTCGCCGCGAGCTAGCGTGACGTAGTCCAACAGGTCATCCACCATGAGTTCTGCTGTCTCGGCCTCGAGAATTCCCGCATAGACTGCCAATTCTATGGTGTAGAAAGAGCGCATGACGGCGTCGCGCCCTATCCGCCAGCGCTTCCAAGCCCCAGGCCTTTGCATACGAAGCTTTTTTGCGAGTTCTTCGAAGGTCGCACCTTCGCTCCAATAGTGCAGAAGCATCGTTTTGAGCGTCTTTTCGTCTAGGTGGGACCTTTCAAGCAATGCTCGTGCAAGCAGGTTTTCGCGCAGCCATTTTTCGGCCCGGGCGAATTCCTCCCTCGGCATTTAGTCCCCCACATGTTTCCATTTTTTGGAAACAAAATAAATACTTATTGGAAGGGAGGCATCACATTAGGAAAGAAAATATCCGTTTAAAGAAAGAGCGCTTGTTTGCCCGCTTTACCACGCGCGCGTCAATCGGTGCATCCACCTCCGCAGCATAGTGAATGGCGTTGCTTGCGGCCTTCAAGGCTGATCTCGGAACACCTTTGCTGAATTTGTAGAGTGATTTAAAGCCATTTGGGGTCAGTAAATCTTTATAACAGATACATCCAGCGTTTTTGAGGCGTAGTTCGAGCAATTCTTTGAGATTTTTTTTGTTCATTGGTTTTAGTTTGATTTTTGTTTGGATGCGGTCGGCCAGAGCCGGCACCTTGGCGAGAAAGCGATTCATCTGCTTGAACGTGCCGTTGATCAGAATAGAAATGTTTGGGATGTCGGCCAGCACGCGTAGGAATTCTCCGACATCTAACGCGTCTGCGCCGCTCTCAGGAAGGTCATCTATGATTATCGCTAGACGCTCTTGGTGTTCTTGGGGCCATCGTCGCAGAAACTCGAAGAGATTCTCCCGATCTTTACTCGCATCCATCTCAAGTCCTAGAATTATCGCACGCAGTAGCTCGTCGGCCGATTTGTACGCGGCGCCGTGGATAAAAATAGGTATAATCTGTTTAGAAGGATCGGACTCAGTTAGATTTTCTTCCTTCAATGAGGCGACTAAAAACTCGCACACGGTCGTTTTACCCGTCCCTAACGCGCCTGTGAGGGCACCTATTTTGCCTTTGGACAACAACCATTTGAGTTTGCGCAAATCCCTACGTTGAAATGGGGCGAATGCTTCGATGGAGGTCAGCTCGAGCTTGAATGGGTCCTCCTGCAGCCCCCAGCTCCAGATGTAACTCTCGAAAAGCCGATCTCGGCCGATTTTTTTCTCGAAAGTAGTCATCTCGCTAGCCTCACGTGTATTTCAAACATCCCGTTTTTGCTCACAAGGTAACCACAAGCGGTCATTCGTTCGCAAAATGTTTGGGCAACAGCTTCGGGACAATGGACCCGGGCAGCTAAATCCCCCAGCGTAAATCTCTTGAGCACGGCGGCAGCTGAGAGTAAGTCCCCAAACAAGGTACGCTGGGCCAGTCCGGTTGGCTTGAGATCGTCCAAGATCTTGTGGCGAGGTAGTTCGGTCACTTCGGGTACAGGGGGTGGCTGAATTTTTGTGGGTTTTTCGGGCTTTGGGGCGGGCGCCTCCGGCTTTGTGCTTGGTTTGGGGGCTGGCATTTTACGCGTACGCTTATGCACTAGGTTGTAACACTTCTGGCAAAGTGTGACTAGATTATCTGGGTCGTTTCGGCTTGTTCCATCCTTGTGGTGCACCTCTAGTAGCTCCTTCCCCTCGCATTCTTGGCAGGTGTAGTTATCTCTGATGATTACAGCCTTTCTTACCAGTTCCCAATCGTCCCGGTGGTGAGAAAAAACATAGTTCAAAAAGGAGGAAAGGCCTTCATCCTTCGGGATTGCGGAGGGGAGAGGTGGGGGAACGGCAGAAGGGCCCTGGAGTAGACGATTTATCTCACTTTCAGGTATCCTTCTTTGCCCTCCTTGGGGTCGCACAACCTTGATTTTTCCCTGTTTATCCCACAGCCTAATCGTGTTGGGGTGTAATCCGAGTATTTTACAAGCCTCTTTCATTTTGTAGAGTTTTTCTTTTTGTTCCACTACCTCACCTTTTCTAACAATAACCAACAGATTCTAACAATACATACATATAAAGTTAACGGATTTTAACAAAGAAATTAACATAAACTTTACCAAAAATTAACAAAAGCTGGCAATCTTTGTTAGAAGTTGTAAAAATTAAACACATAATGTAGGGATGTATTAGTTTTAAGGCCCCCATATCTGATTAATTTGCTGGAATGACGATGCAATTAGCTCTGGCTGGCAAAAAAGAGATCGCCCTAGACATTTAGATTATCCCATGGAACGCTCGCCAGTCGCTAAAGGCAGGGCAGGGGCAATACTGAAATTATCAGTGATGTTTTTTCCACTTTTAGAACCATAAACATTTATAAAAAACTTAAATATTCCCGAAACAGTTATAAAAAACTTAAAAATTTATATAAAAACACGTTTATATACTTATTTGGTCGTGAAATGAAGCGCTTCACTGCAATAAAAATTTTGGTTATTTTTGCAATTTTAGGTATTTCGTCTGCTTTATTGCTCCAAGTGATTCCGGAACAAGAACAAACCCTGCTGACATCGCTAGTCTTCCCCCCATTCATGAATCGGGCACTCCCGTCACGCTTCAAGAGGCTAGGACCAAAGCTCCATTTCTCCTCGTGCCCACGTATTTGCCGGAGGGTCTCTCGCTGAGAAGGGTGACAGGGTCTCGAGGGCTTATAAGCCTTCTTCAGGAGAATGATGATTTATATGGTAGTGAATATGGTATGATCCGCCTCCTTTACTCGGATCGACCAATAACCATACTCCCACTGGATCCCTCTGCGGTGAATAAATACCCGGCCGCAGCGAAGCTAGCGGTAATAGTAAACATAGAAATTGGCGAGATACCTGATGAAAATTGGGTACGTGACTTCGTCGCTTATTGGAACCAACAAGAAGGTTCCGCTGGAAAGGATCTCTTCGAGGTCGTTGAGGTCCGAGGGACGGTGGGGATAGGCATGAACCTCGGCCACGTGAACAAGTTCAGAGATGGATACGAGGAGCTCGTACCCGCAACCGTGATTTGGTGGAAAAACAACTTAAAGTTTGAAGTCAGGGGCATGCTCCCACTCAAAGAACTCCTCAAAGTCGCTGAATCATTGGAACCTCTGGAGACATCTTAAATCTTCCGCTAACGGCTTTTGTTTCATTTCCGGGAGATAAACGAAGGTCAAAATTTCTATGCTGAGCGTTATCAGTCCTATCCACAGTTTTTTGTCCGGTTCAGTTCGGACATTACCTCTAAGTTTTTAACAATAATAAACAAATTCTAACAATACATGCAATATAAAAGTTAACTGATATTAACAAAAAATAACCTAAACTTTACTAAAAATTAACAAAAAGGGCTGCAATCTTTGTTAGAATTTGTAAATTGTAAAATGTCGTCTAACAAATTCTAGGTGCCGGATCCCCGATTGGCGACTCCATAAGGCGCCGTCCGCCGACAACCGTTTCAAGGATAACGTCGCCAGGGTGGTCAGTTATTACTTCCCCTATCTCGCACGCTCCCTTCCCGTACTTGGTTTTTCGTATTGCGGCAAGGACATCATCACAGTGCCCGGATTTCACCCCGATTATGGCTTTTCCCTCGTTCGTTATCTGGAGCGGATCTATGCCGAGCATCTCGCTCATCGACTTGACTGCGGGCGAGATGGGGATGTCGGCTTCTCTTACAAGTATCCCGACATTTGCCTTCGAGGCCATATCGTTGAGCGCGGCCGCTAGGCCTCCACGAGTTGGGTCTTTCATCGCCGTTATTCCACCGACTTTTAGCGCGGTTTCGATAGTCTCCCAGATAGGTGCGGTGTCCGAGCGGAGGTCGACATCAGCACCAATGCCCTCCCGGTGGGCCATAATCGTGATGCCGTGGTCCCCGATGGTTCCCGTTGTAATGATTTTGTCTCCTGGTTTGAGTCCGCGGTCGGTCACCAAAGTTTCAGCCACGCCAATTCCGGTACTTGTAAGCACCACACCGTCGAGCGCGCCCCGTTCCATCACCTTTGTGTCGCCAGTTATCAACGGGACTTTCGCCTCTCTCGCGGTGGCGTCGATCGATCGACAAATTTTTCGGAAATCTTCAACCAAAAATCCCTCCTCGAGCACGATGGCACAGGCCATCGCGAGCGGTCGAGCCCCCATCACCGCGAGGTCGTTGACGGTGCCTGCGATTGCGAGCCTGCCGATGTCTCCACCAGGGAAGAAAAGCGGCTTGATGGCGTGGGAATCGGTCGTCAGCACGAGGGTTTTATCACCAACAGATATCGTCGCGCCGTCGTCGAGCTCGTCAAGTCCTATCTCCCCAGCGCGCTTAAGTGAGAGTTCCTTGAGGGCGACATCCACGATGAGCTTCATCATCGCCTTGCCGCCAGCACCGTGGGCTAGCGAGATTTTTTCGTCCGACGTTTTTGCACCCCTTTTTTTTCCAATTTCACATCAACGATTTCAAGTTCCTGACCCGAAGTGAGGGAAATTTCATGTCCGCCGCATTTTGGACAGGGAATTCCTAGCTCGGGTTGGGGAATGTGGGTATCGATGGAGCTAGCGTTGCCCACGTATCCGCATCTACATTTAATCGTAATCGGCACTTGGGAGATGTTAAATTTTGTTAGGTTGAATTCATCCCCCCCTAGTTTATTTAACCATAACTGCAGGGAGTTCGGCTCGTTTATCTCGCCAACCCGCAGATTCACTTCCAGCACCCGCGCACCATGGTCGGCAGCTATCCGACGGACGGCGTTTAACACGCGCATCGCAAGTTCGATTTCATGCACCGCTTTCACCCGCAGCGACCTCTTCCCACGCGCTGAGTATCTCTTTTGCCTTTGCTTCGTCGAGAATCTGGATGGCGTACCCGGCATGGACGAGCACGTAGTCGCCATTGCGTACGTTCCTGAGTAAGTCCAGCTTGACCTCCCGCCGCGTACCACCGAAGTCAACGGCCGCAATTTGGTCTTCAATTTTCAACACTTTACCTGGAATCGCGAGGCACATTCGGCTTCCCCTTCAGCCATTTTAATTAGATTAACCTTTTCAATGCTTATGGAGTTTATGTATTATGATTTTCATGTCGGCGAAGTTCGACTTCCACACCCACACGCTTTACTCGGACGGCGCGGGCACAGCCGCGTCGATGGTTGAGGCAGCGGAGGCGCGGGGATTGGAAGCTGTTGCCATCACCGACCACGGGTTCGAGCTGAGCATGGGCATCCCTCGAGAGAAACTAGCCCCCATGCTGCAGGACATTGGGATCGCGCGCGAAGACGCGGGAATCCAAGTGCTGGCTGGACTCGAGGCAAATGTGGTGGACGAGAGGGGAACGATCGATGTCGACGACGAGTCCATCCGAAAGCTCGATATCTTGTTGGTCGCCATCCACAAGCTGGGGGGGGCAAGGGACCCATCCGAGCTCGCCAGGGATTACCTGAGGAGGGCGACGAACGCGATTGAGCGCCATAAGTTTGACGTTTTTGTCCACCCGTTTTATTTTCATCACTACTTAGCACCCCACCTTTTACCGGAAGATCTCGAGGATTTCGTGAGGCTCGCGGCCGGGCACGAGGTCGCTATAGAGATCAACATAAAATACCGGACACCCGATGAGGAGTTCTTGAGGCTCTGCTTGCGCGAGGGGGTCAAGCTGAGCGTGGGGACCGATGCCCACACTGCGGGTGAGGTGGGGCGGGTTGATTGGGCGCTTGGAGTACTCAGGCGCTTAGGGGCGAAGCGCGAAGACCTGATCTTGGATCGCTTCTTGCGGTGATGGATTGATCAACCTCCGCTCATTCCTCAAAGGTGCGAGCCGGGTGGCAATCGTCGGCGTCGGCAGCGACATGCGCGGGGACGATGTTGCGGGTATTGAAGTCGTGCGAAGGCTACGGCGCAAGCTCGAGTCGTCGAAAGTTCTTTTGATAGAAGGAGGGGTAACTCCGGAAAACTTCACTAGAGAGATAAGGAAATTCAAACCAACACATGTACTGCTAATCGACGCAACGGATTTCGGTTCCGAGCCGGGTGATATCGTTCTAGCGGAGCCTGAGGCAATCGTCGGCCAATCGATCTCGACCCATACACTACCGCTTTCTATCCTCTCGGGCTACCTGCAAGAACAAACGGGAGCAAAAATAATGCTTTTAGGAATTCAACCGGCACGGGCGCAGATGGGTGCGGAGATGAGCGAGCCGGTAAAGGATGCAATCGAGAGGGTTAAAGAAGCTTTGGTGATGGAACTTAGCTCACTATAGCTCACTCGGTGCGGCATACGTGTATTATTCTAAGCTGGCTTGATTTATCGCAGAGTGGATAACTCGAACTCCTTAGTCATGGTAATTGCACGCGCAGGGCAGACCTCGGCGCACTCGCCACAGTAAATGCATCGCCCTAGCCATATGGTTGGCTTTTTTGTCTCCTTGCTGATGGTTATCGCTCGAGCTGGGCAAGTCCGAATACAGAGCCAGCAGCTTATGCATCGCTCTGGATCAACGATCGGTCGCCCGCGATAGCCCTTAGGTGGTTCCACCCGCACGTGAGGATACTTCACCGTGGCAGGCTTGCGGAACAGGTTCCGGAGCACTTGGGGCAATATCCGAGGCATTAGGGCACCACCAAGACGAGCACTAAGCTGATTATCGCGAGCATCGTGGCGGATGTCCAGTAGAACTTGAGAGCCTGGTCGATGCGCAGGCGGGCCATGATGTTTCTGAGGGTCGTCGTCAACAGCACAATCGCGAGGGTTTTGATGAGAAAATCGACTATGCTCGGGATTTGGACGCCGCCGATTACGTAAGCTGTGGGGCCACCCAAGAAGAGGGCGGCAAACAGGCCAGCGACCACAATCGTTTCGACATCATAGGCGAGGCGCCAGATCGCGAGTTT
>JAOUPD010000055.1 GCA_029880065.1 Hadesarchaea archaeon | reverse complement strand
CCATCAACACGAGTACGGCCATTATCTCGAGCCTTCCGACCCACATCAAGAAGATATACGTAACTTTAAGCACCACAGGCATAGCTGGCGAGGTAATCCCGCTGCTCAACCCGACATTACCGACGGCAGACGCAGTTTCGTACATTGAGTTAGAGGTGTTGTACCCACAAAGCACCGTGATCGTTGTGCCGGCGACGAACAAGAAAATATAACCTAAAGCGACGAGCACAGCCCCCCTAACGATGGTGTCAGTGAGTGGGGTATCTTCTATATGATGAAATTTCTCTGTCACCATTGCCGATTTTGGTGAGAGCGCCTTTTTCACTTCCTTGAAGAAAGACTTCGCTATTATCCCTACTCTAATTGCTTTGATTCCTCCGCCAGTGGAGTTTGCACATGCGCCAATCAACATGATCAGTGACATTATGAACAATACCGAGCTTGGCCATATGCTGGATATCTGGGATGGGTAAACTGTTCCAAAACCAGTCGTTGTTTGGGCTGAGGCTGCATGGAAAAACGCTTTTCTGAAAAGTATGTCTGAGGAAGAATACACGTTGTTGAACAGGAGCAACCCCGAGATTGCAAGCGTCGAGAGCGCTAGGGATATGAGCATAGTTCTTATCTCAGTATTCTTGAAAATTTCTCTGTACTTACCGCCCAGCACTGCGTAGTGGAATGAGAAGTTAAATGATCCGATCAGAAAGATTATCAGCGCCACTACTTCGTACATGGTGCTGTGATAGAAGAGTATGTTTTGTGAATGTGGGGCAAAACCACCGGTGCTGAACGCCGCCATGGAGTAGTTGACACCATCGAAGATCGAAGTGCCAATATTTGCGCCCTCGCCGATAGCAACAGCCGCAAAGAGAACTGCGCCAAGCACCATGAAAGTGAGGGCGATGCCCACGATTATGCGCGAGGTCCGCACAATGTTCGGTCTTATCTTTAACTCCCGCGCCTCGCCTTTGAAGGCGAGAACAGAACTTATTTCACTCCTCGACAAAATTGTTAAAGAAATAACGATGATGCCTATGCCGCCCACGAACTGAAGTAAGTGGCGGTAGAAATTGATGCTGTACGGCAAATGATCTATATTTCGCACGAGTGTTAAACCGGTCGTCGTGAGGCCACTCATGGTGTCAAAATTCGCGTCTAAGTAGGAGCCGGAACTTCCAGTTGACCAAAGGGGAAGCGCTGTAAACAACATGCTAAAAATCCATGCTAGAGCCGCAAAACAAAGCGCGTGTTTCAGCTCCATCTCTTTTTTTGTTTGTAAAAGGTGTGCACCGATGTTGCACAAAATGAAAGTTATCGAAGAAGCTATGAGGAAATGTGGTATTATATCGAACTCATTGTAAATCACGGCAACGACGATGGGCACAAGGAACAACACGCTAATTATGTTGCCCAGCCTGCACAGATTGAACCCTATAACCTTCAGGTCTTCCCTCGTCAGCGCTGGTATCACGGTCGCACCTTAGATCACTAACTTGATGAGCACGAGCAGCAAGCAGATTGCTAAAGCAACCCCCATTATCAATGCGGTTAGACCCACTTCACTGAGAATGCCTAGTATAAAATCAAAGTTTTTCTTTAAAAATTCTCGAAGGCTAAAAATACTCTGTCCTCCTCATCATCCCTTGAAAATATCCACAACTTTTCTGATGGCATCTTCCTTTCCTATTATCGCGACAATGTCATCGGGCTCTATCACGGTATTGCCGTGGGGTATGACGAGCTTGCCACCGTGATGTATAGCGGCGATCACGCATTCCAAGGGTAGCGGGAGGTCTCTGATCTTTTTGCCTATGGCTTTGGAATCCTCTAGCACGCTGATTTCCACTGCTCTTGTGATGGTTTCGGAAATCAATATAGAAGTTGTACCGGGCAAAGCTATCGCATTTTCAAATACCATCGAGGCCACATGCGCTGGACTGACGATCAAGTCTATACCCATACCGCGCAACATCTGCGCTCTATTCATGTCATCAACGCGCGCGAGAACCAAAGGCACCTTATAAGAATATTTTGCGAGCTGAGATGCCACGATGTTTTCGTTGTCATTTCCGGTGACGGCGGCAAATACATCTGCCATCTGGATTTTTGCCTCCTCTAAAGTCTTTTTGTCGCTGGCATCCCCACATATTACGAGCACATTTATTTCAGATGAAAGCTTCTCACAAACTTGGAGGTCTTTTTCGATTACCACTATATCCCTGCCACTAGGCTCCAGTATCTTCGCCAGATGTGAACCGACCCTGCCACCACCAGCAATAATCACGTAATTAGCTTTTTTCATGACTTTCCCTAGTTAATAATAACATGAGCTTGATAAAAATTCGTCTTTTACCGAATTCAAAAAGTTTGGTGAGTTTAGGGTGGCGCTTTGCAGTTTGACTGTAGGCAATTTGTAAAAATTTTGCTATTACTTTGACAATGGGAACTTTTTCACGTAGACTTTGAGACCACCTTTTAAAAACCTCCACTCGCAACAGCCAACTTTTTCATGATGCTATCCTCTAGTAAGAAGTGTAAAAGAAGACCAACCCAGCGAGATAAAATGCGTAAAAAGCTAGCAATACTAAGCCATGACTGCGCGTCAACCTTCGCTTTTCCCACATGAACCTCACCAACTGTTTTTTGTTAATACTCGCTACGCCGGAGATTGCCGCGAGTGCTAGAATGGGTGTGATGTCGACGATGTTTGAGCCGACCACATTCCCATAGGATACCCCCACGTTCCCCCCACCAAGCGGCAATAATAGAGGTGAAGAACTCAGGGGCAGAGGTGGCAAAAAGCGACAAACGTAAGCGCAATTACCGCTGTAGAGACACCAAGCGCCCTAGCAATTCTGCATGCCGAATCGACGAATATGTCGCCTGCTTTGTAGATTAGGATGAGCGCAGCTGTCAAGGCAAGGAGAAACTCAATCATGTTTTAGAATAATTTAGACTAGTTAAGGGGAACGTATAGTCGAGCAGCATTGCAGAGCTAGCGATAAGTTATATTGAGATAACAGCAAAAATCTCCTATGTGAATTTATGGTAGTGATAATGGACGGCAAGGCTCTCGCAGAAAAGTTTAAACGAGATACAGCAGCGCGCGTGGAAGTCGTGAAGAAAGAGCGGGGAATAACTCCAACCCTAGCCACCATACTGGTGGGCGATGATCCTTCTTCAAGAATTTATGTTAAAGGGAAGGGCAAGGATTGTGATGAGGTCGGCATTGATTTCAGGCTCCACGAGCTTCCGGCCCGAACAGCTGAGCAGAAGCTCCTTGAACTAGTTGATGAGCTAAACAAGGACCGTGAAGTCCATGGAATATTCGTGCAATTGCCCCTCCCTCCTCACATCGATAAGAAAAAAGTGACAGCTAGCATAAATCCCCAAAAAGATGTGGATGGGTTGCACCCTCACAATGTGGGGAAGCTCTGGCTAGGCATGTATGATTTTGAAAAAGACTTGTTGCCGTGCACACCCAAGGGTATAGTAAAGTTGCTTGACCACTATGGAATCGAACTCTCAGGCAAACTTGCGGTGATAATCAACCGAAGCGACCTCGTGGGCAAGCCGCTATCAAAATTGTTCTTGGATAGAAACGCCACAGTTGTCATTTGCCACTCAAAAACTCAGGATTTGGAAAAATACATTCTGGCAGCTGACGTGCTGGTCAGCGCAGTAGGCAGACGTCCGAACTTTGCAGTCAGAAAGGGCATGGTGAAGGAGGGTGCTGTCGTAGTTGATGTCGGTATGAACTACGTTGGGGGCAAATTGCAGGGTGATGTCGATTTTGAAAGCGTGAAGGAGAAGGCGTCCTACATCACTCCGGTGCCGGGCGGCGTGGGGCCGATGACGCGCGTGATGTTGCTATACAATGCTCTAATAGCTGCAAAGCTTGCGGAGTGATCCAGTGATGAGTAAAAAAATAGCCACTAGAGAGAAATTCAAATCGTTGAGGATGCGTCTTTCCAGAGAAGAGGTACTGGCAAAAAGCGCGCAAATTCAAAAGCAGCTTTTCGAGTTGCCAGAATTCACGAGGGCAAAGACCCTCGCGTTTTATGTTGCCAAGCAAGCCAGCCGCGAGGTTGAAACCGAGCAGATGATCAAGGACAGCCTGCTGATGGGCAAGCGCGTGCTAGTTCCAATCGTTGATAAAGCGTCACGGAAAGTACTCTTTTCCGAGCTGCGAGATCACGATTCAGAGTTGGCGCTTGGGGCTTTTGGCATCCTCGAGCCGAAGCCTTCCTGTCGACGACTTATACTGGCGCATGAAAGTGACATCATAATTGTGCCGGGCGTGGCGTTCGATCTTAGAGGACATAGGCTTGGTCACGGTGGGGGATACTTCGACAAAATTTTGCGAGAAGTTGCTTCTACTAAACCATCGTTGCCGTTCGTCGGCTTGGCTTTCGAGCTGCAGGTCACCGACAAACTACCGAACACTTGGCGCGATGTACCAGTAGATATTCTTGTGACCGAGAAAAAAGTGCTTAATTTTAAGTCCACCAAACTAAGGTCGATGTCGAAATATGCTGAAACCGGCGTAGATGTGCGGAAAAGAGGTATCGAGACTTTCAAGGTGACTGTTCAGAATCTTTTCCCGCAAGCTTTCTGTGTCGTGGGCAAAGACCCTCAGTTACGTGGGTACGGGGTACTTTTGCATACTGATGGTGCTGGGAGTAAACCGCTTCAAAACTATCTCCACTGGAAAGAAACAGGCGAATTCAAGTGGTTTGAAAGTATTGCCCAAGATGTCGTGGCGATGAACGTGGATGATATCATCTGCGTTGGCGCTCAACCGGTTGGATTTGTCGACTACGTTGCAATAAATGCGTTCAGGGTCCCGAAGAAAGAATTTCTCGTCGCGCTTAATTCTGGGTTTAAAAAATGCTTTGGGATGTTGAACAGTCACGGGATAAAAATTTTGTTCCTAGGCGGTGAGACGGCTGACCTACCCGATCAGCTTCGAACCTTGGATGTCTCGGGCACAATAAGCGCTCGCGTTAAATTATCAGAGGTCATAAATGGGAGCAAAATCAAACCGGGAGATGTCATCGTTGGCTTGAGAAGCGGTGGGATGACAAAGTACGAGAAGCACGAAAATAGCGGGATAATGTGCAACGGAATAACTCTTGCAAGACATTCTCTGATGCAATGCGAATGCGAACGCAAGTATCCTGAACTTAAAAATCCTGATGGCAAAGGTTATTATGGCAGGTTCGCGTTCGATGAATATCTCGATGAACTAGGCATGACGGTAGGCGAGGCAATCTTGTCTCCAACAAGAATTTTTGCTCCTGTGGTTGCGAGGATTCTTGAGAGGCACGGCGGTCAAATAACTGGCTTAGTTCACAATACGGGTGGTGGGCAGACAAAGTGTTTGAAATTAGGCAGAAACGTTCATTACATCAAAGATGATTTAGTTGAGCCGGATTCAATATTTCGGTTGATCCAGAGAGAGGCGAAGGTAAGCTGGCGAGAAATGTTCGAAGATTTCAACATGGGTGTGGGCTTTGAATTAATAGTAAGAAAAAGAAGCGAAGAAGCGATTTCAACTCTTGCAGAGAGATTTGGTTTGGGGGCAAAAGTGATTGGGAGATGTGAGAAGAGCGATGGAAAAAACAAGTTAACAATTAGAAGCGAATTCGGAAAATTTGAGTACAGATGAACCATATGTGCCAGAATCTTCTGCGCAAAGGATTTAAATCCATGTTATAGTTATTAACCTTGTGAGAACTTGGATCCTCAACTTTACGCGAAAAGGGACCTTCCGTTTAGCTTGTTTGAAGTAGACCTGCTGCGCGCGAGCGAGGATCAGCTCCTGCAAATCAGTCGAGAGCTTGGCCTAGGATTGAACTTGGAAGAGATGAAAAAATGCAAACGGTATTTCTCGAAACGGGGGAGTAACCCAACTGATGTTGAACTCCAGAGCATAGGCCAAACTTGGTCTGAACATTGTTACCACAAGACCTTCAAGGGCGAGGTGCTGGTTGGCAGGCGAAAGGTTAGGCTTTTCAAGGATTTCATTGCAAAGGTTACGAAAGAGCTCTCGAAGCCTTGGTGTATTTCGGTTTTTGAGGACAACGCGGGCGTCATAGATTTTGAACGTGGTTATGGGATAGCGGCTAAGGTTGAAACCCATAATCACCCTTCAGCGATCAATCCATTCAGTGGAGCGGCAACTGGTTTAGGGGGTTTGATACGGGATATCATGGGGGTTTGGGCCCAGCCGATTGCGAGCACTGGTGTGTTTGGATTTGGTCCGCGGGATTACTCACAAAAGCTTCCCCCTGGTATAAAGCACCCGAAAACTATTTTCGAAGGAGTTGTGGAGGGGGCCAGAGAGTACGGTAACAGTATGAAAATTCCAAACGTTGGTGGCACCATTTATTTCGACGAAAGCTATGTCGGAAATCCGATCGTGTATTGCGGTTGTGTCGGGCTTCTCCCCATCGACAAATACGTCAGAAAGGCTAAACTGGGTGATGTGGCATTACTCGTAGGAGGAAGGACTGGTAAGGAAGGAATTCACGGTGTTACCTTTGCCTCCGCAGAAATCGGGGAGATTGAGAAAGGAGAAAAAGCGGCTGAGTTGACATTTGATCCCCCAGTACAGGATAGAACGGCGAAGGCGATTCTCAGGATCAGAGACGAGAACTTAGCTTCAAGTATAACAGATTTAGGCGGCGGCGGGATTTCTTGCGCGACTGGTGAAACCGCTTTTGGGTCGGGGTGTGGTCTCGTCGTGGATCTCGAAAAGGCTCCGTTAAAACTCTCGGGCATGACACCTTGGGAAATTTGGATATCGGAATCACAGGATAGGATGTTTTTAACCATTCCTGAAAACAGTCTCGAAAGAGTGTTAAAGATATTTGAAGAAGAAGATGTTGAAGCGATGCCTATCGGGAAATTTGTTAGAGGTAATTCCCTCGTGGTCAAATACCAGGGCCACGAAATCGTGAACTTGAATTTACGGTTCCTTTTCTCTCCACCTGAGGTCAAAAGGGGAGCCGAGTGGAAGGCGCCGAAGCTGGCCGAACCTAGTTTCGAGCAACCCGCTAATCTAACAGAGGTTTTGCTCAGGTTACTGGCTGCGGAGAATATCAAGAGCAAAGAGAGCTTGATAAGAATTAATGAAGCTTGGGAAAACGTCGCCCTGAGACCGTTACATGGGAGGTATGGTGGACCAAATGATGCTGCGATAGTGAAACCTTTGCGGGATTCTCGACAGGGCGTGGTGATCTCTTGCGGCATAAACCCCAACTACGGGCGAATCGATCCTTATTGGATGGC
>JAOUPD010000054.1 GCA_029880065.1 Hadesarchaea archaeon | reverse complement strand
ACTGCTCTGTCTGCCCTTTCAAAAGAAACAGAAAAGCTGAGACTTGGCGTTACGTGCCTCTGCGTCTCGTACAGGAGTCCTGCTGTGCTAGCTAAGATGTCAAGCACGTTGGATGTAATAAGTGGAGGAAGGTTCGAGCTTGGTATTGGAGCAGGCTGGGCCAAAACCGAGCATGAAAGCTACGGCATACCATTCGGAAAGCCGTATGAAAGAATTAGAAGACTCGAGGAGGCAGTTACGATAATAAAGAAGATGTGGACCGAAGACAATCCGTCATTTCAAGGAAAGTATTACAGCATAAATGGGGCGATCTGCGAGCCAAAACCCGTACAGAAACCAAGACCTCCTATTTGGATTGGCGGAGGAGGCGAAAAATTGACGTTGAGAGCTGTGGCGAAGCTTGCAGATGGATGTAATTTCATAAGCCCAACCCTGGATGAATATAAGCACAAGCTCGGAGTACTCGCTAAACACTGCGACTCTGTCGGGAGAAAAATCGGTGACGTGAGAAAATCTTGGCAGGGCGAGGTTATAATCGGCAGAAATGCGGCAGAAGTGCAGAGCAAGATGCCTTTAGCGATGCCGAAGCGTGACAGCAGGACCGCACGTACCGGGAGTCACAGTATAACCGGAACACCCGAGGAGTGCATTCAACAGATAGGAGAATATGTGGATATCGGTGTAGATAGATTCATGTTGTCATTTCCAGAGTCAGCGACCAATTTAAGCGGTTTGAGACTCTTCGGGGGAGAAGTGCTGCCAAGCTTCAAATAGTAACTCCTCAAATGCCATTCTAAATCCCTCAATTATGGGGCGGGTCTTAGTAGTTTGACTATGTACAGCCTAGCCCATGAGAATGCTACTGCTGAACCAATGATATTTGCTGCAACTATGCCAAACCAGATCCCAATCAGTCCTATGTTAAAGCTGAAAGCTAATACAACCACAAATAATGGGGTTAGAATAAGCGTCCGCAACGTTGTAGCAAGTAGAGCATTTATCCCCTTTCCCGTTCCTTGGAAAACCGAAGCAGAAAGCATTCCAAATGATACTGCTGGGTAAAAAATACACATTACCCTAAGGAAAAATGTTAAATCAGATGCAATATGTGCCGCTCCTTCAGATTGTGTAAATACTGCAGCTATCTGGGGCGCAAAAATGAAGGTTGCCGCTGCTATAACTGTCTCTATCATGACACCAATCTTTACGGCATAGAGGTGAGAAACCTTTAACTTCTCAAAGGATTGTGCACCAAAAGCAGCCCCACTTACTGAGACAACAGCAGTAGCGATGCCCAGCAATGGTAGGATTGCTATCATTGCCACTCTCCATCCTGTGGTATATACTGCTACTCCATCGGTACTGCCTAACCCCACCATCACTATCATGACGTTTATTATTATCATAGTGAGTGCCATGGAAAGCTGTGATAATGAAGCCGGCAGCCCAACTCCAAAAATATCTTTAACAATTTTTTTATTGAATTTGAAATTACTGAATTTGAACGAAACATATGTGTCCTTTTTGAGAAATAACCAGTTTATCATTAAAATAGATGTAACACCAAACGACATGATTGTAGCCCAGGCAGCACCCGCAACACCCATATCAAGAGTGTAGATAAAAATTGGATCTAATACGATGTTTAGACCAGCACCTAGCATCATGGCATACATGGCTCTCTTGACATCCCCCTCACTCCGAAGTATGGAATTAGCTGTATTGCTGAAAAAAATAAAAATACCACCAGCAAAGATAACACTGCCATAGGCCGCGGCCATACCTGCTGTTTTACCAGCCCCTATCAGGACAAAAATATCTCCAGCGAAAACAAAAAGTGGTATGGTAAAAACAACTGTAAATAACAACATTATAATTATTGAATGAACAGCTACATTGTCCGCGCCCTCTTTATCCCTAGCACCAATTTTACGTGATATAGCAGATCCAACACCTACACCTAATCCAGTAGAAAGTGCAACGGCCATAAAGAAAAAAGGGAATACAAAGCCAATGGCAGCAAGTGCGTCAGCGCCAAGACCAGAAACCCAAATTGCATCAACGAGATTATATAATGTTTGTACTGACATCGCTATTATGAGCGGTATTGCAAGTTTGATAATGGCTTTTTTAGGTTCCCCGAGAAGCGTTTTAACGCCTTCTGTTTCTGTTTTCTGAGATGGTAAATTGGAAATGTTATTTTTATATTCTTTATCTTTCATGAAATTATTCTCCCTTTTCTATTTTACAAATGTCGCGTTCTGAACTGTTCTTTTTAAAAAATCTAAAAACAATTTCCTTTCATCCTCAGTAAAACCTGATAAAAGAGTTTTTGTCCATCCCGATAATATTTTTTTTATTATTGGCTCCATTTTTTTTGCTTTTTTAGTAAGAAAAATTTTGTACGCTCTTAGATCCAAATCATCCTTCTGCCTAGCCACATAGCCTTCTTTAATCAACTTTGTTATTGCTCGTGCAGTCGTCGCTTTATCTAATTTAAGAGATTGAGCAAGAGTTTCTTGGTTAATTCCATCCTTGTGATATAATGCCATTAAGAAATTAAATTGCCCGCCCCCAATATTGTAAGGTTTCAATTCATTACCTATATGGATCAAACTATACCTATAAATGCAAGATGCCAATCTTCCAACTGATTCCTGATTAATTTTACTAGCACTTTTCATTGATGGCATCGATATCACATAGTTGCAAATGCAACTATTTAGTTGTCTGCGCAACTAAACTATATAAAGGTTGCGTTTTGGATTCCGCGAAGCAAAAGTTGCCCAACAATCTACCGAAAGAAAAGTTTGGAAATGAATATTCGGAGTATATCATTGGGATTTATCTCCTAACGATGGCCGTTCTGCTCGCGGTGCTCTGGATCGCATGGGGGGCTAGCGGCGGTCTGCTTATGAGATGAAAAAAGAATGACATCAACCAACTACTCAGCTTTTCAAAATAGATACAAGACAACAACTTTTTAATCCTACAAATAAAAAACAAGACTAAACAAAACTAAAAAGTTATTGGGGGGATGTTGGATGCCGAAAGTTTTGATCGTTTATTATTCGGAGACCGGCAACACCAAGGAGATGGCCGAGCTGATAGCCGAGGGCGTGAGAAGGGAAAAGGACGTTGAGGTTGAGGTGAAAGCTGTGCAAGATACTAAAGTTGAAGAGCTGCTTGATTTTGACGGCATAGTCATCGGATCCCCGACCTACTACGGGTCTATGGCCGCAGAGGTCAAGAAGTTCATAGACAACAGCATTAAATTCCACGGAGAACTGGAAGGAAAGGTCGGCGGGGCCTTTTCTTCTTCAGGCGGCATAGCTGGTGGCAACGAGACAACGATAATGGACATCTTACAGGCCTTGTTGATCCATGGCATGGTGGTTCAGGGAACGCCAAACGGTGATCACTATGGACCTGTGGCTGTCGGGAAACCCGACGACAGAAGCAAAAATTCGTGTAGAGAGTACGGTCACAGAATAGCCAAACTTGTTTTGAAAACAGCTGCTTAACTACCAACGGTTTTTAATTTTATTTTTGGATTTTGATTCCTATTTTAAATCTCAAATTTTTTCCAATTTTTGGCAGTTTTAAGATATCCTGAAACCATGTTTTGGCAGCAGCAAATGTTCTAAACTGACCCACAGGCAAAAGTTAAAAACAAGAGAAGAAGAACTCTTTATTTGGTGGGAAATTTTGCCATTCTTAAAGAAGCTTAAAAAGAAGACCGAAGAGGCGGTTAAAAAAGGGGCAGAAGTCGGAGGAAAGGCTGCCAAAAAAGGCGTCGAGGTAGGAAAGAAAGCTGGAAAGAAAGGTGTAGAACTCGGGAAGAAGGGCGTCAGAAAAACCAAAAGGGCTGTGAAATAACCGCCCTCTCTCTTTTTTTGAAGAAACTAAATTGAAATGAAATTCACCTAATTGGGTCATGAACCAATTATGGCAAAAGAAAAATCAGGGGCGCTCGCGGCGCCCCATTTCGGAACTCGGATTTTGGAACGTCTATTTTTTGACTCTGCCCCATTTGGAGATGTAAAGAATGCCGAAAACACATATTACTGTTATGATAACCCCTGCAACTATCGCCGTTATTGCACCTGTGGCGTCTGATATTTGATTAATTTTTAGCCCTGCTAGGTCAAACAATCCCACGATTATATCTCTCCAGATTAGAGCGATGATAAACCCAAAGGCAGCCGCAATCGCTGTTGCTATCGTCACCTTTACTTCACTCACACCAACCATTTTTTTACCTCCATCACAATTTTATTATTTCTAAACTTAAAATTCATTTCGATATATGCAAGTTGTTCCGTTCCCAAAACTTTATCCATGAGAACCCTGTTTTTCCCCCTCATGGGAGATTTGTTTTACCCGTTTTTGGGCTCGAAAAATGTGCAGTTTAATTGGGTCACGAGCCCATAATTAAATAATGAATAATGCATGAAACTTTTCCATTCCAACGTCCTTGGTTGCTTATGGCGGTCAAAAGTGAGATGAGCCAGTTGGTCGCGTTGACCGCGAAGAAGATATAACCGAAATGGTCAAGTACAACATACCAACTAATTTATGGGGTGGGAAATGATGGTGGTAAAAACTAAAATCCAAAATATCGTGCTTTCGGTCACGTACGAGGACACAGAGTTCAACCTCGAGAAGGTGGTCAGGTCACTAGATGGCACAGTCTATGATCCGGAGCTCTTTCCTGGCGTTGTCTATAAATCCGAAAACCCTCGAGCATCTTTTTTAATCTTCGCATCGGGAAAGATGAACTGCGTTGGCGCTAGGAGCATGAAAGATGCTAACCAAGCAATAAAGACGCTGACCAGAAAGCTCAGGGCGGCCCACATAAAGGTGAAAACGGAGCCAAAAGTCAAGGTTCAGAATATCGTGGCATCCGTTGACTTCGGCAGGAAATTCGATCTCGAGCATATATCTCGTAGTTTCGAGAACACCGAATATGAACCGGAGGTTTTTCCAGGCCTTGTGTTTAGACTCGACGATCCCAAGGCGGTGTTGTTGCTATTCGTATCGGGCAAGGGTGTCTGCGCCGGGACGAACAACATAAAAGATGTAAAAAGAGCGGCTCAAAAAACAAGCAAAATCCTCCACCGACATTAAAACCCCACCCTCAAAAAAGAAGCAATTATTTAAGGCGATTTTTGCGTGCTCCCAAGCTGTAGGGTGCTCGGATAAGCTCGAACGATATCTATTCACTCCTGGTATATTTTTGATGCCGAAATTAGGAAAATAGTAAAAAAAGTTAAAATTTAAGTTTCCCCGTGAGATATGGCAATCATGAAAATTTTTAAAAGATTCGCCCTGTGGATTATCCTAGCCTCTGCCACGTTGACAGTCATGGCCGGTACGATTATAGCCCCTGTTCTGAATTTGTTGAGAGAGGGGCTAGGTGTCGACCCAACTTCTGCAGGCTTCATCATAACCACTCATGCACTTTTCATGGCCCTTTCCAGCCCCCTGATTGGGAACCTAATCGACAGAGTGGGGGTCAAGAAACCCTTTGTGTTTGGTTTAGTACTTTATGGACTGGCTGGCGGTTCTGGATTATTTATCAAATCTTACTGGGTAATGATTGTCAGCAGGGCGATCTTTGGAATTGCTGTTGCCGCAATCGCAATTTCCATCGCGGTAACTATTTTGAATCTGTACAAAGGGGTGGAAAGAAATAAAATCATGGGGTGGCGGGGAATTGCAACCAACTTCGGTGGCATCATTTGGCCATTAATTGGAGGCTTCCTTGGCGGATTTTCTTGGCATTTGCCCTTTGCTGTCTATTTCCTGGGCATCCCACTTGGTTTTTTTGCGTTGGTCACCATGCCCGAAACCCACGGAGAAAAAACCCAAGATACAGGTTCCGTGTTGAAAGTTTTTAAAATCAATCCCGTGCTTTTCGTCATTTATGGTCTTCTGTTTTTGACAATGACTCTTTTGTACACTATTGTGGTTTTCCTCCCCCAACTGCTGGAGACGATGGGCATTTCAAATCCGTTTTACATCAGCCTGTTCCTCGCAGTTGCGGCGCTTTCAGCGGGGTTGACATCTGTAATGTACGGAAAAATCAAATCAAGACTGTCGTACAAAATGATTGCTCTTATCGCCCTATCTCTCTGGGCGGTCGGATTTACCGCAATTTCTCAAACGTCCTCTAGCGTGATTATCGCAGCTTCGGTTGCGCTCTTTGGCGTCGGTCAAGGCATGGCCATTCCTGCAACCATGGTCTGGGCAGGTGAGACAGTTGCCATTCCATTTCGTGGCAGAATTATTTCATATCTCATAGCATTCGGTTTCATCGGGCAGTTCTCATCTACGGTAATCTTCGGTCCAGTATCGTTATCATTCGGACTCAATGGGGTTTTCCTAATGGCAGGGGTGATCTGCGCCCTACTGTTGGTGATTTCGGTTGCCATGAGAAAATGACTCGATCTTCAGGAAACAAAAAAGAAAAAGAAGGGGAGTTTGCATTTCTCCCCGCTTTTCAACTTCCAATTTACACCCAGTTTACCATGTTGTCTACCATTGCCCATGTCAGACGCTGTGCCGTGTCGTCCCACGCATCATTTTCCATGGCGCCAGTGATGAGGTAGCTCGTGCCGGCCACTCCGTGGTCTTTGAACATCGGGTATACGGTATCGTAGTCGGTTTTCCAGCAGTCATCGAAAGAGAATACCACCATTGCCTTGCCTTCATTGGCAGTGCTCCAGTAGTCGTAAGCCTCCGCTATCGTCACTACCTCCAATAAGCCAGCGTTCTCTTTTTCAAGAGCGTAGTCCAATGTCTGGTGGAGTTTTTCAGGCGTGCAGCCGTAGATGGTGGGGCTTTCGCTCACATCGTGGGTCAATATAACCAATAGCGCATTATCTGCCACACAGTCGTCTATCCATGCTTTAATCTTGTTCCATGGAGTGATGCGTTTTAATTGCGCACCCTTCAGCGTATACCAGTCTGTTATGGGATAGGTACTCATAAAGCCCCATACCACTCTGCCACTGAGTCGGTACTCCGAAACTATTGCGTCGACCGTTTCGTCATGATTTCCGCCTGGATACGCTAGATGGTCTGGAGTGGCGTAACCGTGTGCTGTGAATGCGGCGTTCACAGCCTCCATCTCCGCGCGGATTTCATTTTCGGTTATTTTAGTTAAATTTGGGTGGCTGTGCGTGTGACACTGGAAATCCCAGCTTAGAGTCTGAGCGGATATTGGTCCAACAGCCATAAACGCGCCAAGAAATCCCACTGCAATCACTGTGGTCAAAACTAATCCAAACAACTTTTTCATACTTTCAACCTCCTTTTCGTATTATTTTATGTTTTTATTTCTTAAATAAATATTTTTTTAGGCAATATTTGGCAAAAAAATTCAAAAATCGTT
>JAOUPD010000053.1 GCA_029880065.1 Hadesarchaea archaeon | reverse complement strand
CGATTGCGGATGCTTACGACTACTGGAGCACCGCATCGGAAGGCAAGGCAATGGTGGTCTTTACTTTCGACGATGCTTGGAATACCGACTACGATAATGTGTATCCGATTTTCAACGATCACGGAGTCGCCGGTACGAGCTACATCATCACTGGCGCGATTGAAAATGATGCGTGGGACGACACGGCAAATCGTCTGACTTGGGCGATGATAGAAGAAATGAGCGCGGATAACACGCCGCCGGTGATATCGAACGTGGCTTCTTCGGATATCACGGGTTCAAGCGCAAAGATCACTTGGGACACGGATGAACTCAGCAATAGCGTGGTGAATTACGGAACCACCACGGCTCTGGGGAGTACCGAATCAGATAATGCAATGGTCAAGAGCCACTCCATAACCCTCACAGAGCTTTCCGAAAACACTACGTATTATTATGAGGTAAAATCGACGGACGCGAGTTCGAACACTACAGTTGATGACAACAACGGATCGTACTACACGTTCACCACCACGGTAACCGATACGACGCCCCCGGCGGCCCCGACGGGACTCACTGCCACTGCGGTGAGCCACTCGCGAATCGACCTTGACTGGAACAACAACACCGAGGAAGACCTGAGCCATTACCATGTCTACCGGAGCACGACGAGCGGCTTCAATTGCGATAACAACACGTTCTTGGATGAGACGACCGTGAGCGATTATCCGGACACGAGCGTCGACGATAACACCACCTACTATTACAAAGTGACGGCAGTCGACACGAGCAACAATGAGTCGAATCCTTCAAACGAGGCGAACGCCACGACACCTGAAGCCCCGTCCGGACCTACCATGCATGTCCTTAGGATCGACATGGAACTCCTCACAATCGGGCTAAGCTACCAAGGCAAGGCGATAGTTTACATCGTCGACGAAAACGACAACCCGGTTCCGAGTGCCACTGTGTACGGTCACTGGGAAGGAATAGTTCCCTCAGGAACTCAAGAGAAAGCCACGGATGCCGATGGTGCAGCACCGTTCTGGTCTGGCAAAGTGAAAAGCCCCCCGAGCGGGAGTGTTTTCACATTCTTCGTGGACAACGTCGCGAAAGAAGGATGGACTTACGACTCGGCTTCAAACGGCGAGACGAGCGATAACGTAGTAGTACCATAGCGGCATAACAACACGGCAATGGGGGCAAAACGCAAAAACTGCCCCCATCATCTTCTTTTCTTTTTGATTGTTCCTTAAGGGGGCCGATTTTACTCTTATTTTTGCGTATACGAAGAGCGTATACGGAGTACAAACCTAGGTTCAAACTCCTAGCCGAAAACTAGAGATAACGTTGCTTCTCTGCCTCTCCCGCACGAAGAGCGGCATGAGCAGCGGCTATTCTCGCGACCGGAATTCGGAAGGGCGAGCAGGACACATAATTCAAACCAAGTTCATGGCAAAACTTTATCGATTCGGGATCTCCCCCATGTTCGCCGCATATCCCTATCTCCAGCTCTGATCTCCTGCCCCTGCCAAGCTCCACACCGATTCGCATGAGCTTTCCCACGCCTTTTCTGTCCAACGTCTGGAATGGGTCGAAATCGAGTATCCCCTGCTCGATGTACTTGAACATGAATTTTCCCTCGGCGTCATCACGTGAGTAAGCGTAAGTCATCTGCGTCAGGTCATTGGTCCCAAACGAGAAGAACTCAGCGAACTCCGCGATCTCGTCGGCAGTGAGAGCGGCGCGAGGCACTTCTATCATGGTGCCGAACTTGTAAGACACATCAACCCCGTGCTTCGACATCACCTCGCGCGCTACCTGTTCGAGTTGTTTGCGCATTACTTTGAGCTCGTTGACGTGGCCGACGAGGGGAATCATGATCTCCGGTCTCGGGTCGCGACCTTCACGCTTGAGTTCACACGCCGCCTCGAATATCGCCCGAACCTGCATCTCATTAATATCGGGGCGGGTTATCCCAAGCCTGCATCCTCGGAGCCCCATCATCGGGTTGGCCTCCCGCATTGCCTCAACCCGCTTCAGAAGTTTCTCCGCGGCTTCAAGTTCAGCGGGTTTCTCCCTGCTCATCCGCCGCATAATCACCTCTTCCAGCAGTTCCTCGTACTTGGGCAGAAACTCGTGCAGGGGTGGGTCGAGAAGCCTTATCACCACAGGCAGGCCATTCATCTCTTTTAAAATCCCCTTGAAGTCACCCTTTTGAATCTCGAGCAATTTTTTGAGGGCACCCTTACGCTCTTCCTCTGTCTCGGCGAGTATCATTTGGTGGACGAGCGGCAGTCTCTTCTCCTCGAAGAACATGTGCTCGGTTCGGCACAATCCTATTCCTTGAGCCCCAAGCTCTCTTGCTCGTTTAGCATCCTGCGGGTAGTCGGCGTTTGCCCAGTTCTGCAGTCGTTTGAACTCATCAGCCAAAGAGAGAAGTTTTTCGAACTCGGCGGACATTTGCGGTTCTATCAATGGTGCCTCGCCCAGTATGACCTCGCCAGTCGAGCCGTTTATTGTGATCGTATCTCCTTCTTTAACTGTTACCCCATTTACCTCGAACGAACGCTTATTCGGGTCTATCTTGATGGACTCGCAACCGACTACTGCGGGTTTTCCCATTCCCCTCGTCACCACTGCCGCGTGGCTCGTCATCCCTCCTCTAGATGTGAGAACTCCCTGCGCGGCGATTATTCCTCCCACATCGTCTGGACTTGTTTCTGGCCGAACGAGGATGACTTTCTCCTTTTTCTCACCCATCTCCTTGGCCTGCTCGGAATCGAACACAACTTTCCCAACTGCAGCGCCCGGACTAGCGTTAAGACCTTTTGCGATTACTTGGCCCTTAGCCTTCGGATCTACCTGTTTATGCAACATTTGCTCAATTTGTTTAGGATCAATCCTCAGGACGGCTTCCTCTCGAGTTATCAAGCCTTCTTCAGCCATGTCAACCGCTATTTTAACCGCAGACTGAGCCGTTCTTTTTCCAGCTCGCGTCTGAAGCATGTAGAACTTCCCTTGCTCGACTGTGAACTCAACATCCTGCATCTCGCGGTAATGTTGCTCAAGCTTTCCCGCAATGTCGAGAAGCTGCTGGTATAGCTGTGGAGATTTTTCCTCAAGTTCTGCAATCTTAAGGGGAGTCCGAACCCCGGCTACTACATCTTCTCCCTGGGCGTTGAACAAAAATTCGCCGAAGAGCGTCTTCTTGCCAGTAGCAGGATCGCGGGTAAACGCAACTCCTGTTCCAGAGTCGGGGCCCATGTTCCCAAAAACCATGGTAACAACGTTAACTGCAGTATACAGATCATGAGGTATTTTGTAGAACTCGCGGTACTCTTTTGCTCGCTTTGTGTTCCAAGATTTGAAAACGGCACTTATCGCCCCTCTGAGCTGTTCATGTGGGTCATTCGGAAATTCCTCGCCTTTTTCCTCCTTTATTATTTGCTTGAATTGCCTGACTATTTCTTTCAGGTCTTCGGCTTTCAATTCTGTGTCTAGCTTGGCCCCAACTTTGTGTTTGTGCCCATCAAATGCCTCCTCAAACTTTTTACCGTTGACCCCGAGCACAATCTTGCCGAACATCTGGATGAACCTGCGGTAAGCATCGTAAGCGAACCGCTCGTTTTTAGTACGTTTTGCCAGCCCCTCAACGGTCTCATCGTTAAGCCCGAGGTTGAGGATAGTGTCCATCATGCCCGGCATCGAGAGCATTGAACCAGAGCGAATGGAAACTAGCAGAGGGTTATTAGGGTCGCCGAAGTGTTTGCCCGTGAGTTTTTCAAGTTTCTGCATGGCGGCTCCGACTTCGTCCATTAGCTCACCCGGCAACTTGCCCCCGCTTTCGTAATAGCGCCTGCAGACCTCGGTGGTGATCACAAAACCAGGGGGTACGGGTAGTTCAAGTTGTGCCATCGTGCAGAGACCGGCACCCTTGCCCCCGAGCAGCTTTTTATTCGAGCCATCCCCCTCATCGAAGAAGTAGAGGTTCTTTGCCATACACATACCTCACCGTTCAACACAGAGAGCATTGCTTTTATCTTTTTTGGGACACCACTATAGAAGGGTTGCGCATGGAATGGCTCACATCAGTCAGACCCGGTTTTGGAGGTTTCGATGAGCCTTACGAACGGGCTAATGTGGTGTTCGTAGGGGTGCCCCTCGATGTTACTTCAAGCTATCGCTCGGGCTACCGCTTCGGCCCAGCTAGGATTCGGGAAGCGTCGGCGAACCTTGAGACATACCTGATGACGGCTGGGCTGGATGTCTTCGAGCGGCTCAACATCTCCGACCTCGGCGACTTGGAAGTTACGCCCACAAATCTGAAGGCGACAGGGGAGCGAATCCTACGAACGGTCCAAAGGATAAAGGGGGACGAAAAGATACCCGCATTGCTGGGGGGCGAGCACACCCTGACTTACTTCGCTGCCCAAGCTTTCGATGATGTATTCGTGGTGCAGCTAGATGCCCACCGCGACCTGCGCGACGAGTACCTGGGCGATAAGATCTGCCACGCGACGGTCATGCGGCGGGTGCTGGACCGATTGCCCCCAGAGCGCCTGGTACAGATCGGAGTTCGCTCCTGTTCTAAGGAGGAAGCAGAATTCGCACGCGAGGCAAAGATACTCGCTTATAGTTCCGAGCAGATTATCGACGACGCGCCCCGAATAATCGCGGAGGTGCGCAAGCTCGTCGGCAAGACGCGCGTTTACCTCACCATCGACCTCGATGTCCTCGACCCTGCCTTCGCCCCCGGGGTTGCGACGCCCGAGCCGGGAGGACCCTCAACAGTTGAAATTTCGCGATTGATTCGTGAACTCGGAAAACTCAATATATGTGCTTTTGATGTGGTAGAATTGGTTCCACCGCACGACGATGGCACCGCGGCCTTTGCAGCAGCGAAAATTATTTACGAGTTGTTGGCGGCGATTGCCAGTTCATCCAAGTAGTTTCTGTCCCCGCTCCACGACGATTCTAGACGGCATGGGCAGTTTCAAACTTGCACGGCGAAGCGCTTCCTTGGCGACGAACGCAAATTCCCCCGCTACCCGCACGCTCATGATCTTTTGCCCCGAGCTAACCCTCGCAGCAGTGCCGATTGGTCTGCCGAATGCTCGGGCCATACCATCAGAGATTCGGTCAGCTCCCGCCCCGGTTGCCATGGGGTTCTCGCGCAGAATTTGGTGAGGGTAGACGCGGAGCTTGAAATGGTAATTGTCCTTGCCGGCCTTGACCTCGAGCAGACGGTTCACGGCGATGCGAGCGGCTTCCAGCGCATTGTGCCTTATCTGTCCGGTCTCCTGCGAAACTAGGGACATCTCGACCGGGAAATCGCCCTTAGGGTTGCCCATATCGAAGAAGGTAACACGTATCCCCGGGACTCCCTTAACGTACTCCCGGCGAGTGTAGGCCGGGCCACTGAAGTAGCGGTAGGTCCGCGCGGGTCGAATCGGCATGTGAATCACTCTTAATAAGTTTTAAATCCTCCTATCTTAATATAACTGCTACCTAAGAATTATGGAAGGCGCGCAAATGTCATATATAATAATCGTCGGAGGGGGGCAGACTGGCTCCAAACTGGCAAAGCGGCTGTCCGATCGAGGGCATAACTTGGTGTTAATTGAGAAGGACGAGAAGCGAGCCCACGAGCTGGCAGCCGAGCTGGATGTACTAGTCATCCACGGCAACGGCGCCGACATAGACGCGCTGAAGGATTCAGGCGTCGATAAGGCCGATGTGCTGATCGCGCTCACCCAATATGATGAGGTCAATCTCATGGCGTGTGAGCTGGGCAAGAAGATGGGCGTCCGGAGGGTAATCGCCCGCGTCAACGATGAGAAGAACGCCAAGATGTTTGAAGAGCTTGGAGTCGACATTGCAGTCAGCTTGGTGAGCGCCGCGGTAATGCTTTTCGAGAAGGCTGTGGCGGGCGCAGGGGTCTATGGGTTGCTGGGAATAGGCGGCGGCAAGGGCGAGGTCGTGGAGGTCACGGTCGGCACGGGCTCGAAGGCGGTCGGGAAGTTCATCAAGGAGATAAACGCATCAAAAAACTGCACGTTCGCAATGATAACCCGGGGTGATGAGCTCATTCCCCCGCGGGGTGACACCCAGATCCAAGTGGGAGACCTCGTCACGGTCGTGGGCAAACCAGACGCTGTTTTGAAAGTTACCCGCTATCTACGCGGCGAATAGGATTTTGAAGCGTGGAGCTCGACAATATCTTTGTCCCGAAGTGCATACTCTCGAGGCACCTGTTGTCTTGGGAAGCGCGTCGACCCCCACACTCGAGCAAACTCCAGCTCTCGCGCAAAATCTTTATGCACCGCGCTCGCGACATCGAAGACCGTCGAACCCTTTGGCAATACCAGCGGGCGCTTTGCCGGCTCCTTGTCGGGGCGTTTGGTGTAAATGCGGATAAGATCGAGATTTTCGAAAATCGCTCTTTTTAGCTCCTCCCCAGCCTCTTGGGCGACAATCGTCCGAAAGCGATCCCCAAACTCGCGTTCTAGTAGCTTGAGTTTTTCCCTGAGATTGGAGGGGCCACATTTTGTGAGGAGGATAAAAGCACGGCGATAGACCAAAGATTCTTCCAGCGATTCTTCGAGTTCCTCGGTAGTCACCGGTTCGTCGATGGTCACGAGCGCGTTGTGGATTCGGTGTTCCTGCAAAATACGTTTGAGCTCCGCCTCGCCGCCCTTAAACATGCCTACTCCCTGGACTTCAATCCCACCTGTGACCCTGCGCTGGACGCTTAGCTTGGGGGGCCGCTGGTTGAGCTTGATACCGGCCGCTTCGAGCTCGTTAATCAGAATTCTAACCTGCTCAACCAGTTTCGTTGAGGCATCAGCCACCAAAGCGATGACATCCGCGTTTCGAGGGATGCTGAGCGGCTGTGCTCCAAGCCCCTTGCCGAGACTCGAGCCCTCGATTACAGCGGGGACCTCAACAAGCTGTATTTGAACATCCTCAAATTGCATCATTCCCGGCACCGGGTGCTGAGTGGTGAACGGATAAATACCGATTTTTGGGCGGGCGGCCGTGAGCTGGTGCAACACCGTCGACTTTCCAGAGTTCGGTGCCCCAACAAGCGCGACCTGAGCGGCACCTTCCTTCTTGACGGCGAAACTCGGCCCACCTCTCCCGACCCGGCGCGCCTGTTTCGTCTGCAGCTCTTGGCGGAGTTTGGCTAGACGCCGCTTGAGCATCCTCAGAAGCTTCTCAGTCCCTTTGTGCTTCGGGGCGAGGCGGATGAGCTCCTCTGTTGCTAGAATCTTCTCATCTATGGTTCGTGCTTGCTGATAGCGTGCCTCAGCCTTGAAGTACTCGGGTGTGAGATTCGCTGGCATCTCGACGCCAAATTCTATTGGTGGTCAAACAATATGAATATCAAGGGGGAAGCCTGCAGCAAAAGCCAACTGGCGCTAGTGCTGAAGAGTAGTCAAGGGATCGAAACTCTTCATTTTTT
>JAOUPD010000006.1 GCA_029880065.1 Hadesarchaea archaeon | reverse complement strand
ATCTATATGGTCATGGTACTCCCAACATATGACTACAATATTCTCTATTTTACTTAATTTTTTTAACACGTTCACGGCTCTTTTGTAATTATTCAAAAGATAAAACCTTAGAAGTCTAGGATTAGAAATCAAATTACCAAAAAGGCCCGCTATACCGTTTTTACTTGGTTTTTTAATGCGGGTCTCTTTTTTTGATATTCCCTTGAACAAACCAAAAATATCATTTGTTGTAAGTCCGTGTTTAGCTATCATCACCATACTATTTTCTTTTATCGCGCCAACGGATTTAATCACCTCCACCTTAAATCCATTTAAAGCGAATCCACCTGCGAATTTTTCCACGAAGTATCTATGATTGTATGGTGTGGGTAGATCCGGTTCGTCTAAAATATAAAAAGTCTTATCCTCGCGACTCATGTCTTTCCTCCACCGTAGTACTCTCTAAAAAGATTATCATAGTCATGTATGTGCTTAGTTATTATGACGTTAAAGTCGTAATATTTCATTGCAATTTTTCTACAGTTTTTAAACTTTTCTGGATTTTCAATTATGTAAATGCATGAAAACCTGAAAGTAAGCAATTGCTACTACTGGTGAAAATACACTATCCGATAAATTTCCCAGCAGCCTTGACCAGCCACTTGGGCATCGGCACTATCCGCGCTATGAGCCTCAGATCGTCCTTCGTCACCGCTTTTGTTGCCAAGACCCACACCCCGTAGAACACGAGGCTCGGTATTACGACCACAAATGCCTCCGGCCAAGGTGACAGCACCAAGACGGATTTGAGTCCAAAGATGATGAGCAATGTGAGTACCCCCCCAGTTACCGTTTTGAGCAGTGATAAAGCCGGCACGGTGAATTTAACGAGCTTCCGCGCGTAATAGAACATCAGGACTAGGCCAAGCGTGTAGGCGGAAAAGGTCGCTATCGCCGCCCCTTCGATTCCGTACGCAGGGATTAAAATTAAGTTCCCCGCTAGGTTCAGGCCGGCCATCAGGGCAACAACTTTTGTGTTTATAATTGGTTTGCCTATCCCGTTTATGACGCTCACTAGGATGGCATATAGCGTGTAAACGATCGCGGCCCCAGCGAGGATCTGGAGAACCGTTGTCCCGGCCAAGTATTTCGGGCCGAACAGCAGGTTGATGACTATGTCTGGAAACGCTATGAAGACAAGTGCCGCCGGGATAATTAAAATAAATGAAAATTTGGTCAGGAAGTGCAGCGCGTTCCCTAGGAGTTTCCGCTCTCGCCTCGCCCATAGCTCGGATATCATCGGAAAGAGAACGACCACTAAAGGGGTCACAAGGTACCATAGGATTTGTGCGGCCGGCTGCGCGGTCTGGTAGTACCCGACCTGTTTCGAAGACCAAAAAACGGCGATCATCAGGGTATCCATGTAGCCGATGATAAGTCCCCCAAGTCCACCGATGAAAACCGGCAGTGCAAACGCAAACAGCTTTTTGACCAAAGATTTTGGGGTCTGAATTTTTTCCTTGATGACTCGGGAATAGCCCCTCCAGAAGAGGAAAAACCCGAGAACCGCCAAGACCAAGAAGGCGAGCAGATACGCGTAAGCGGCCCCCCCGATGCCAATATTGAACAGGCCGACGAGGAGAATAGCTGAGATGAGGACGAATGTCATTTCAAAGAAACTCATCAACGCATATGCCGGCATGTTCTGAAAGCCCTGAAATATCCACTTGAAAGTGAAGGAAAAAATTGCCACGAAGAACCAGATGCTCAAAATCTTGACCACAAGCGATGCATTTGCCATTCCCACAACAGCCAAATCTTCAGGACTAGAAAAAGCGAGGGCGATTTGATCGGAAAATACGAATAACATCGCTGCGACCAAAAACGCGAGGACGGCCTGAAAGAGCAGGGCAAATGTTATGGACGATTTTATCTCGCCAAACTGCCTCCGGAGCTTGAACTCGGGAATATATTTCACCAAGGCCGAACCCAGGCCCAAATCACGGAAGAGAGCGAAGAATGAGACCAGCGCGATGGCCGTGTAAAAAAAGCCGTACTCCTCAACGCTAAAGCTACGCGCCAAGAATATGCGCATCAGGAACGCTACGAAGCCCGATGCGACGAGAGCCACGAAGATTATGGCGCTGCCCTTGACCAGGCGCCGAGCATAGCTTTTAGGGTCGGGCATTTCATCCTCCCCGAAAGATTCCACCGTGATATCTGCCTAAATCATTAAAAATAGCGAGCATAGGGGATTTCTCTAAACTGGAAACAGGCAATCAAGCTTTCAGACATTAGAGCCAATCAATTCCTGAACAGCTTTGACGATGCGTTTCACGCTCTCCTTTATGAGGGCGTCTCCCTTTTCTTTAGAGGCTTCACTGACTCTTCCGTGATAGCCAGCCCAAGCATCCCGACGATTTTCTTCGGACACTACATGAAGTACCTCATTCGCGGTTCCGGGTTTTAGGTCGATGTCTCTCCCTTTGCTCAGCTCCACCGCCTCGGGTTTGATCGCTTGAACTACTGAAGTTTCCAGCGGACCACCATGACCGTGCCCCCCGCTTTGAGAGAAGAAGCCCAACGAATTAACGAAAGACTCGGGGAGCGTCTGCCACCAATTAATTAGCAGGACAAATCGATCCGGAAACTCATCGGCAATAACCTCCCCCGCGGCCTTGACCACCTCGATATTTCCGTCGTGCGCGTTTAGCACGAGTATTCCTTTTACACCCGCTGCTAGGATACCACGAAATACCTCGGTCAGATACTCGATCATTGTCTCTGTTCTCACGGATACGGTTCCCGGATATCCCTTGGTGGCTGATGGGCAATGACTGTAAGCAATTAGGGGGAAAAGTACTCCCCCCAGTCTTTTTGCAACCCGTTCTGCGAGAGCGGTGGCGATGATGCTGTCAGTGCCGAGTGGAGCGTGAGGCCCGTGAAACTCGATACTCCCCATCGGAAGAATTCCCAAGGATGCCCCACGAAGCTGTTCCTTGGCACGAAATCCGGTAACGTTAAGAACCTCAACAGGTCCCATTCTATCCTATCACCCATTTCCAATACTTTGATTTAAGATTGATGCAGTACGGCACAAAATGGCGGGCCCGGCGCGATTCGAACCCCGGATCTGCAGCTTAGAAGGCTTACGGGTCTGAAAACTTGCCGCCTTATCCTTTTGACCATAAAGTAACTGTAAAGTAATTAACTTAACGACTCGTAAAGAAAATCGTAAATTTTTTTTCAATTTTTAAGGTAAGAAGAACATATTTAAATAAAGTAGAACAATTAAAAGCAGGGGGAACGATGATACCAGGATCCGCTCTGAGGATAGTGAATGTCGTTTTGAACAGCGGGAAGCCGCTTTCCCTGCGCGAACTCTCAAAGGAAGCACAGGTTCCCCTATCGAGGTGCTCCCGCTATATCAATGAATTGGAAAGGCTGGGCTACGTGCGAAAAAGGCCAAGAATAAAAGTGATAAACGAAGAACTGGTCTACCTCATAGCATACGGTCGCCCGCTGAAATCGTTAAAGACGACCAACTTCGAGAGCCTCGAGAGATCCCAGTACCTGATAAAAAAAATAGCCGAACTAGCTGGGGAGAGACTCGCCTATGCCTACACCCACCTCGCGGGGGCGGAACTCGTTGCCCCATATGTCGTGCCAAACGAAGTCTATGCATATGTTAAGGAGGAGCAACTAGGGAGATGGACCGAGATCTTCGAGAAAAACCAGATTTATCCGGGCGAGGGAGGTTCAATTCATTTGGTGGTATCCGATCTGAATTCGTTTTACGGTGCACGGGAGGTAAGGGGTGCCAAGGTGGTTTCGAACTTCCTACTCTTTGCGGATCTCTACAGCTGTGGCGGTAGGGAGCGCGAGGCGGCGAAATTCTTGGCGGAGAGGATGGGGCTGAGAGTTTGATTTACGATCCTTTGGAAACAGAGGCTTCGAGAAAGGTCCTGCTCGAACTTCTCGACGAGTTCAAACCCGGCGAGAACTTCGGCCTCGTCGGCGGATGGGCGGTGCACTCCCTGATAAACGAAAATTTCCTCCGGGCCACTGGACGGGAGTTTCTGAGATCCCGCGACATAGATGTCTTCATCGACTGCAAGAGCAATTTCCCCCGCCAGTTTGCGCGTACAATAAAAAAAATTGGCTTCGCACCTGGCGAGTACAGGTTCAGGTACACTCTGATCCTAGACCGGGACTCGATGAAAAAATTGAGCGAGGACGAAGCGAGGAGAAAACAAGCCTTTGAGCTGATTTACGTGTTTCTCGATGTGTTGGGTAATGGGGAGAGCAACGCGGTTGGGGTCTGGCCGAACGAAATCGTCGCCAAGGTGATCGACAGAAAAGCGATGAAGATTCTGGCAATAGACGGGCGGAAAGTGTTCGTGCCTAAAGAAGATTTTCTCTTTTTGCTGAAGGTAGACTCCTTCCTGAAAAGGGAGACGAAGGAAAAGCGGATGAAGGATGCCTGCGACATTTACGGTTTGCTCTTCTACTCACCCGCAAAAATTTTGGAACTCGTGAAAGAGGACATGTGGAAATCAGAAATTGTGAGTCGCGGACTTGAAGCAATGCTCGAGGATGAAACAATGGAGTTTATCGCGGGTACACTCTTCGGCGACAGGCTCAAATCTGGCTTGGTGAGGCGGAACCTGTCTCAGCTGTTGGAGGCGCTGGGCCCAAGGGGCTTGAGATGAACGTGCAGGATTGGAGGCGGGCCCGCGGGGATTCGAACCCCGGATCTGCAGCTTAGAAGGCTTGCGGGTCTGAGACTTGCCGCCTTATCCAGCTAGGCCACGGGCCCATGTTGAATTTAGCGCGAGATGATTTAATATGTATGATACAATTATTCACGGTATCCATGTCGAAACTCTTCGGCACCTTCGGCGTCCGAGGCCTCGCAAATCGAGAGCTGACCCCCAAGCTAGCGTTTGAACTCGGCCTAGCCCTAGCAACACACCTGAATGGCAAGGGAAAAATCGCGGTTGGGCACGATAATCGCACTTCAAGCGAGATGTTAGAGCATGCCTTAATCGCTGGCCTAACGGCTGGCGGGTGCGAAGTGCTTAAGCTAGGTCTAACGCCCACGCCTGTGCTCTCCTTTGCTACCCGTCACTTCTCGTGTGACGCGGGCGTCATCATCACCGCTTCCCACAATCCACCCGAGTACAACGGGATCAAGTTCTGGGATAGCGAGGGCGCTGGGTTCGAGCGCAAGCGCGAGCGGGAGATCGAGCGAATCGTTTTTAAAGGGGGAAAAAGGGTAAACTGGCAATACATCGGGCGCGTAAGTGAGGCCGACGCTCTAGAGCCCTATATCGATGCCATGCTGAAGCGTGTCCCCAAGTTCAAGCGCGGGCTAAAGGTAGTCGTAGATTGCGGTAATGCTACGGGTAGCGTGGTGACACCTCGTTTGCTGCGAGAGCTGGGCTGTAAGGTGGTCTCGCTCAACTGCCAGCTAGACGGCACTTTTCCAGGGCGCAAGCTCGAGACAGTTCCAGAAAACTTGGGGGAACTCGCCAAAACCGTCGTCGCCTGCAAGGCCGATTTGGGGGTAGCCCACGATGGTGACGCGGATCGAACGTTGATCGTGGATGAGCGAGGTGAGATTCTCAGCGGCGACCGCGTCTTCGCGCTCGTGGCACTGCATTACCTTCGCGAACGGAAGCGCCCCCGCATCGTTACCACGGTTGCCACCAGCGCCGTGCTCGATGACGTAGCTTCAAAGCTGGGTGGCGATATCGCGCGCACGCGAGTGGGAGAGCCTGAGGTTGTCGGAGAATTTCGAAAGCGGGGTGGCGACATTGGTGGCGAAGAGAACGGAGGCGTCATCTTCCCAGACTGGCTGCTCTGCCGTGAAGGTATCATGGCCGCTGTGAAATTTATTGAGCTGCTCGACCGTACTGGCATGAAGGTTTCGGAATTAAATTCCACGCTGCCTCGTTACTCGCAGATTAAGCAAAGAGCCAAATGCCCGGAAGAACTTAAGCCCAAAGTCCTCAAAGCCCTCGCCAAACGCTTCGTTAAGTACAAACTAGACCGCACCGATGGTTTGCGGGTGATATTCGATGACGGCTGGCTGCTGCTCCGGCCTTCTGGGACCGAGCCGATCTTTAGATGCTTCGCCGAGGCTCGCGATGAGGAGCGGGTAGAGAAGCTGGCAAAACTTGGGATGCGAGAACTGAAGGAATGCATTCGAAAGTTGTCGTGATTTTTCAACTTGGAGAGACGAACTATCCCCGTTTGCTTGACGCGTGTTCACCAACGATGTTTATTTTGGTCCCACACTTCGGGCACTGTTTATCTTTTAACTCATAGAGCGTGACGCTGAACCCGTAACGCTCGATTAGCAGCTCACCACACTTGGGGCAGTAAGTGTTGTCGAACTCGTGCCCGGGGACGTTTCCAATATAAATATAGTGCAACCCCTCTTCCCTTGCTATTTTCACAGCTCGTTCAAGTGTTTCGACGGGAGTCTGGGAGCGGTCGGTCATTTTATAGTGGGGGTAGAAACGGCTGAAGTGGGTGGGAACCTCAGGACCGAGTTTTTCAAAAACCCATTTACAGAATTTTCGGATTTCCTCAGAGCTGTCGTTCTCGCGGGGAACCACCAAATAAGTCACTTCTAGATGAATTCCATGCCCGACCATCCACTCGCAGGTTTCTAGGACTGGGTTGATGCTCGGAACCCCGCATATCTTTCTGTAAAAATCTTCGTTAAACGCCTTGACATCGACATTGGCTGCGTCTAGATATGGTCCGAGTTCCTGCAACGCGTCGATGGTTATGTAGCCGTTTGTCACGTATACGTTGTAAAAATCCTCGCGGCGCGCCAGTTTTCCTACATCGATAGCATATTCCGTGGCTATCGCCGGTTCCGTGTAAGTGTGAGCTATACCTTTACAGTTATAGTGTTTAGTGAGCTCAATTAATCGCTCTGGTGAAAGATCCTCATAATGTATGTCCTCAACACCTACCTGCGAGATTGTCCAGTTTTGGCAATGAAGACAGCTGAAGTTGCATCCGGGAACTGCTATAGAAAAGACGTTGCTCCCAGGCCAGAAATGATAGAGCGGTTTTTTCTCGATAGGATCCACTGCCATAGAAACTATCGAGCCGTAAACTAGAGTGTAAAGTTTGCCATCTATGTTTTTGCGCGCTTTACAAAAACCGAGTTTACCCGGCAGAATGATGCAATATCTGGGACACAAAATACATTGAACCTTTCCCTCTTCCAGTTCTTTCCAAAACCTCGCAGGCTTTTTCATTATCTCCCCAATGAAGTATCTACCCTAGAAGGTATGTTTTTTACTGTAGGCAAGAACAGCTCTTTGTACGCATTCTCTCACTTCTCTTTTTATCTCTGCCTTCAGAGAGAGGACCTTGTCCCTCACTTCCAACCAACGTGTTTGATTTTGAATTCTAAGCAAGAGATCCCATTTTCTTTTCTTCTCTGAATGTCTTATCGGCAACTGTTGTAGAAGCTGTATGGTATCATTTTTTCTAGAGAGTTCCAATCGCCAGTAATCTGTCCTAAGCTTCGAGAACCCATCATCCGTGCCTTTCTCTTTATCTAGGACTAGTCTTAGATGGTAACCTATCTCACGCAATTTTTTGTAAAAATCTCTAAGCAGGTTAAAATCTTCCGAGCATATTCTAAAGTAATACACTATTTGTTCACGATTGGGACTCATGATGATACTCCCCTCGGCATCGGTATACCCTGCCAAAAATGCCAGAAACAGATCCTTACTAAACAGTATCTCAGTAGCGATGAACTCCGGTTTTTTCACCAAGAAATAAAAGGAGGTGTCTAAATCGACAAAGACACGCCACCGAAAGGTTTGCGCGCGTTTGTTGTACTCTGGACACATCCCCACACTGGCATACCCCTCAAAGAGGCTTTTGAACAACTCAATCATTGCAGGATGCGATGTGCACACCTCTACCCTAATACGCTTTCCTTTCCATCGAGCTGATAAGTCTCCAGCTCTCAGGCCAAGCAAATAACTCCTCTCGATGGGATCTCCAGAAAAAGGCAATTTTTGTTGTTTGAGATTAGACTCCCCTATTTTTCGCCGAGGAATATTAAATTTGACCATTCGTTGATGAACAGTCCATTCGGATACGCCAATTTTTTCTGCGATTTCAGCTATCGACATTCCATTTTCCCAATAAAGTTTGTAAAGTGTGTGCGAATCGATTTTGGCCCGTAACCAGTCCCTGTTGCTTCTCAGCGGTAGACCAGCTTTAAACATCATTTTTCGCACAGTTGCCTGGCTCTTTCCAATTATTTTCGCGATTTCGCGGGTCGACAACCACCGCGTCCAATATAGATATTCCAACAAATCTGGGGTTATGCTCAACATTGGTTGCCTCCACAGTCGAGCTTATGATGAGTGTTTAAGCGCCTTTGGGGGAGAGAGGTCGGTGAAAGTAATTTATACGGCTTATAAAGGCCATCAAACATGACTAGACCCTAAGCCATTTTTTGAGCACTTTCACGCTTCTAGTCTAAGTGGCATCGAAAGTATCCCGCCTTCATTCCCACTTGAAAAGCAGGTTTTCTCGCGGCGGTTTTTATAATAGCGGCGGAGATATCAAGTGGGGTCTGGATGGCTGAAAGGAAGAAAGAGATCGAGCGCAGCGCCGAGGAAATAGTCGAGTCATTCGCACGCGCGGCGGAAGGGCTTCCTAAGCTCAAGGAAACTTACTACAACCAGGAGACTTGCAACGTTTCACGTCCTGATGGCGAGCCCTCGAGCGAGGAGGAGCGAACTGAATTTCGAAAACGTTTTATCTCGATTATGCCGGGGTCGGACGAAAAGGGGAACCTTCGGGTGGAGGTGGCGAAGTGGGTCGAGGAACGATAGAGAAACTTGGGGCAATACAGCAGGGGGAGCTTTCGGCTACGGAAAACGTGCAGCAAGCACTAGACCGGATCAAAAAGTTGGATAAAAAAATAAAGGCGTTTATTGAACTCAACCCAAATGCTCTTGCTGAAGCCGAAGCCGTTGACTGCAAGCTCAAGCGTGGAGAACATATGGGCAAGCTGGCGGGCCTCACGATCGGGATAAAATCGAACATAAACGTCAAGGGGCTCCGGGCCACTTGTGCCTCTCGCACTCTAGAAAATTACGTCTCCCCTTACGACGCCGAGGTCATCCGAAGAGTCCGTGATGCAGGGGGCATAATAGTGGGTATGAACAACATGGATGAGTTCGCGTGCGGCTCGAGCGGCGAGACCAGCTCATTTGGTCCGACCGACAATCCTGTCGCACCAGGCCATATCCCCGGGGGTTCGAGCAGCGGTAGTGCCGCAGCAATAGCCGCTGGGATGTGCGACATCTGTCTGGGCACGGATACTGGCGGCGCAATTAGGAACCCTGCGAGCCATTGCGGGGTCGTCGGCATCAGACCAACCCAAGGTTTGGTACCAGCCCACGGTTTGATTGAGTTAGCAGTAAGCTTTGATCAGATCGGACCGCTAGCGCCAGATGTCTACGGTGCAGCGCTGATGCTGGAGACCATCGCTGGCCACAACCCGAAAGAGTGCACAAGTCTAGACTCTCCAAGCGTCAACTATTCAGATAAGCTCGGCATCGGCATCGAAAATATTCGTGTAGGGACGAGCTCCAAGTTCAGCGAGCTAACAGATTCCGCAGTCATGGGGGTAATCGATGGCGCGGTCGAGAAACTGCATGATCTTGGAGCTGAGGTCGTAGAAGTTGAACTCCCCAATCTAGAAAAAAGTCTGTCAGCATATTACGTGATCATGTTCGCCGAGTTCTTCTCTGCAACGCGCAAGTTCGACGGCCGCAAGTACGGGCGACGCATTGAAGAAGTTTGTGGTGATGAGGTGCTTCGTAGGATTACGTGCGGGGACTACATCAGCCGCAAGGATCAACATGACAGGCACTACAAACGTGCACTACAAGTTCGGACGCTTATGAGACGAGAATTCGGTGAAGCGTTAAATAAGGTCGACGTTATTGTGGGGCCAACTGTGCCTAAGCTGCCCCATCAGTTGGGCACGAAGTTGTCCCCGGCCGAGATGTACGCATACGATTACTTGACTTCACCAATCAACCTCGCTGGCATCTGTGCTGGAACCGTCAAAGCGGGTGAGGCTAGTGGCATCCCGGTTGGCCTGCAGGTGCAAGGCAAAGTGCTTGGTGAAGAGACCGTATTGCGCGTCATGCGTGCTTTGGAGGCTGTGAAATGAGGATGAAAATAGGGCTCGAGGTTCACGAGCAGCTAGCAACCAAACGCAAACTATGCTGCGATTGCCCAACTGACTACAGGGAGGATCCTCCAAACACGAATGTATGTCCGATATGCACGGCCATGCCCGGTGCCAAGCCCATGCCACCAAACGTGAAGGCGGTTGATGCAGTAATCGAGCTTGCGCTGATGCTTGGCTGTGAGGTGGTGCTTGACCAACCGATCTACGTCCAACGCAAGCACTACGATTACCCCGATTTACCTGCTGGTTACCAACACTCAAGCACACCGATTGGCATAAACGGTGAACTCGTGGGCGTCAGGATTCGAGAAGTGCATCTCGAGGAGGACCCGGGGGCATATGATCCTGTTGCAGGCACCGTAGATTTCAACCGCTGTGGAGTACCGCTCGTGGAGATAGTGACGGAGCCGGATATGCACTCGCCCGAGGAGGCCCGTAGATTCCTAAGACAGTTGATGCGTGTGCTCGACTATTCAGGAAAAGTCAGGCCGGAACCGGGCACGCTGCGCGCAGATACCAATATCTCGCTTGAAGGTGGAACCCGAGTCGAAATAAAAAATATTAATTCAACTAAGGGGGCCTATCGCGCGGTCAAGTTCGAGGTTATGCGGCAGAGGGCTTTGATCGAGCGCGGGGCGGTTATCCCCTATGAAACGCGTGCTTATCTGGAAAGTCAAATGATTACGGTACCCATGCGAATGAAAGTCGTAGATTTTCATGTTATACCGGATCCTGACATTTTCCCAATCGTCATAGATCGCGCACGTGTCGAGACGATCCGAAAGCGCATGGTCGAGGCACCTCACCAGCGCGAGCAGCGATTGGTCAAACAGTATCAAATATCCCAAGCTGTGGCGGGAGTTATCGTCAGTGAACGAGAGCTTGCAGACCTCTTCGAGGCTGTCGCAAAAGAGGTGGACCCGAAGCTCGTCGCGACTTGGTTCCAGACGAATCTCAAGAAGGTACTGAACTACATGAAGCTTCGCGCTACGGAAGTGAAGTTCACACACAAACAGCTCGCGGGCCTGCTTCGGATGGTCAAAGCCAAGCGGATAACTCCCGAGCAAGGAGAGCTCGTGCTCCGAAAGCTCGTGGAGCAACCTGCTGAACCTGAAGAGTTGCTCAGGAAACTGGGATTAGGGCGCCTAGGGAGGGCGGAGCTTAGTGCTGCCATCGCCAGAACAATTGAAGAAAATCCAAAAGCCGTAAAGGATTATCGCGCTGGCAGGAAAGAGGCCTTGAATTTCTTGGCCGGAAAGGTGATGAAGCTCACGCGGGGGCGAGCTGACCCAAGGGAAATCCTAAAATTCCTGAGTGCGAAACTCAAGGGAAAGAAAAAGCGCCGTGTCAGTCGCCGAACAAAGCGTTCAAAATAATTTCTGGCTTGAACTCGACCAGATCTTTGTAGTCCTGACCAGTACCCAAAAACAAAATCGGTTGCCCTGTCACTTGGGTTATCGAGAGAGCGGCGCCTCCCCGGGAGTCGGCATCCATCTTGCACAGAATTGAACCGTTTATCCCTACGACTTGGTCAAACGTTCGCGCCTGCTCGACCGCATCGTTTCCCGTTAGGGCATCCCCAACAAAAATCGTGAGGTCGGGTTTCGCTACCCGTATGATCTTCCGCATCTCGTCCATGAGGTTGAGATCGGTCTGCATCCGCCCAGCTGTATCGACGAGGACGACATCGAGCCCTCGGGCCTTTGCATGGGCGATCGCGTCGTAAGCAACTGCCGCGGCGTCGGCTCCCCTTCGCTGTTTGATCACCCCAACGCCTACACGCTTGGCGTGAATCTCAAGCTGCTCGATGCCAGCCGCGCGGAAGGTGTCTGCAGCCGCGAGTACTGGTTTGTACCCGTGCCCGATGAGGTATCGCGCCAACTTGGCGATTGTTGTGGTTTTACCGTGACCATTGATTCCAACAAAAACTATCACAGCGGGTTCGCCCTCGGCGCGCTTGGCTTCGATGACCTTGAGTAAATCAACCTTTTGCTCGGTTGTCAGAATTTCTTGAATCGCTTGGCGGAGGACTTCATCCGCGAGTTTCTTGGGGTCCTCCCGTAGCCCCAGCTTTCGTCCCGTTAGGCCAGCCTTCACGCGCTCGATGATGTGGTCGGCGACTGGCACTGCGACATCGCTCTCGAGCAGACCAACTTGAAGCTCCCAGACGATGTCTTCGACATCCGTTGGGGAGAGCTCCCTTCGGATGATGCGCTTCACTATCCGCTTCAACGCTTTGCGCGGTTTTTTGGGAGGTGGGACTTTTGAGGGGGTTTTGGGCGGGACTTCTGGAGGGATCTCTGGAAGAACTTCGGGTGGCGCTTCAGGTGGTTCCTCGGGGGCCGCCTTCTGACTAATACGTTCCACTACACGTTTGAGCTTCTTCTTCAGTTTCTCAAACATCGAGCTCCCCTAGGGCTGAGCTTTCCGGGCCTTCTCAAGGAGCCGCTCCGCCTCTGGCGTAAGGGCTTCGATTCGCTCATCCAGTTTTTCCAGTTCCTCGCGCGTTTTGCTCAAAGCTTGCTCGAGCTCCGCCATTCGATCTTGAAGCGTCACGATTGCATCGGTGATACTGCGCTCAGCAGCGACATCTGCGCCCAGCCCTGTGATCACTTTCTCCGTCGTTCCCAACTTGGCGGAAATGAAAGAGTCGGAGCCTATGGGCACGAGGATATCGGTCCCCGGTTTAAGTCTTTTTATCGTCTTAATCGCCTCAACGGTCATCGAGAGTTCGGAAAGTGATGCGGTAAGCAACGAGAGGTTTTGGCGAAGGGCATCAGTCGTTGCTTGGTGGTTGCGAAGCTCGCTTAGGACGCGCTGCAGTTTTTTCTGCTCCTCTTCATTTATCTTTTCCATCCTATCACTCCAACATAGCCAGCACTTGAGGATCTTTTACCTCTTCGGGTTTAACTTCGATTGCCTCTTCTATATGGATTAGGTTGCGTTTAACCCGGTGCTTGCTCCCGACATCTGAGTAAATCCGCTCGAGAGCCTGCTCTTTCGAGAGCGCCAGCAGCTCGCGCGTGAAGCGCTGGCGGTAGAGCCCCTGCTTGAACCAACCCTGAATGCGAAATATTTTCATTTAACCACCTTAGATGAACCCCAATGCGCTCTCCACGCGGCCCAGCTCGGGGCCTGTTGTGGTCCTGCCGGCGATCACACCATTAGAATTCGCCACCAAACATAACCCAACATACTTCACCCCGCCGCATGCGGTGCCGACTTCCGCGGGCACACCAAGAACACCCGAAACGTGCGTGAGTTCCTCGTTAGACACGTCGGGATGTACGAGCACCCCTCGATTCGTTGCCACGCCTGTCGCGCCCACGTTTTTGACCCCCGCAATCGTTCCTCGCTCCACGGGCACGTCTAAGTTCTTACTTATGAGTTTTAAAATCTCATCGGGAAGGTCGGGGTTCACAATAGCGCCGTGGTCGTTCGCCAGCACGAGATTTCCGAACGCCGTGTATTGCCCAGGAATGCGTGAAACTCTCACTCCAAGCTCGGTAAGCCGCCCCTCCTCCTCGGACTTAAGCAACTCAGAGCACACGAGCCTATTAGAGTTGCCAGCAGCCAGAATACCCAGCAAGGGGCTATTTTGCATGTTCGCCCGGGCTACCGGTACGCCCAGCGCATCTTCCACGATTTGCTCTCGAACGTGAAAGCGCTCGGGAAGCAGCGTGATTTTGTCTGTTGTTAGGGCGAAAGCTCCCAAGAACGGAATTCGATTGAAGCTCAGCCTGACAATCGACATGGCGCCACCTTATTCTGCCAAAAAAGCTTCGATTGAACCATCATCCTGTTTGACGACCCGCACCCGGATTCGCGGCAGGTGGTGCTTCGCTCCTCGCTCCCAGAGCTTGCGGTTCAACGCTTGATCGAGCTTTATCGCCTCAGACTTCATGTGGCGCCTCAGGAACTCGTGCACGATCTTGACGGCCCGAGATGTCCGCCTTTGGCGGGGGGCACTTTTGGCTTCCCTTAACGGGATGACATATATCCGCTCCTCTGGCATGGATTCCACCTATGGTTTTATGCGCTGCCTTCGCCAGCTGCGCCGCTTTGAGTGGGTGCGAACTCTTCCCCCGGTCTTGGACATCACCCATATGGGGGCACGTCGCGTACGCTTGGCTGCTTTTCCCAGTCTTCGCTTAAGCGGAGCCGGTTTATTTCGCGCCATCTAAACCCTCCTTATCTTGAACTCGCGCTTCCGTGCCTGCAGTTTGTCTAAAATTTGGCGTAACTGGGTGTCGGTAATCTTCGATCCAAGCTTTCCCGCTTGAGCTAACTGGATAAGCTGGAGTTCTAGTTGCTCAGCGAACTCTGGTTTGGCCGCTCGAATGTTCGCTAACCTGCTTCGGGCCTCGGGGGTCAGGATTTGCTGGATAGCCAGTCTTTTTTGAATCTCATATTGTTGTCGTTGTTCAGCCTGACGTTGCTGTTCCTCAATCTTTGCTCTCAGCTCGAGCATCTTTTGCCTGCGCAGTTCCTCGATTTCTTCCTCATCCATTCTCAAGCCTCCCTTTCGGCCTTTATCTGTTTAGCTAAATTATCGATCATCGTTGCGCCCCTCGGGGTGAGTTTCCGCCCACTGCGCTCGACTTTTCGAACGAGGCCAGCTTGCTCGAGCTGTTGAAGTATGGTGCGCAGAATCTTGCCCCCTCCCTTGCGAAAGTGTTCAGGTGCTTGACCGCGGTTCTGCCGTCCACCGTAATGGCTACGGAGTCTCGAGATCCCCACCGGACTGTCGATGTAAACTCGTCTAAGTAGCGAGGCCGCGCGCACATGCCACCAATCGGGCTGCTCGGGAAGACGCTCCTTGTGGGCCCCAGTCTTGACGAAGTGGCTCCACTGGGGTGGCGTTAACTCCTCCAGCTTCCCCAGCTCCTCGCTCAACCGCTTGATGAGCGCGTTTGTAGGAACTTCTTTAACTGACATCTTTTCCCCCACTTGTAGTTCGTCCTCTAACCTTCTTGAAGCTGGCGATATTAACGCTTTTCCCACACTTTAACCGTTTTCGACATTGTTAAAGTTGAAGGATTTTAAAAGAGACACTTGATTATTCTTTCTTTTTCGGCTTGTAGGGCAAACGCACGATGCGACCACACTTCAGGCAAGTTATGGTTACGCGGCCCGACTGAACCCGCACCCGACAGCTGACACCGGGCTTCCAAAACGACAGGCATTTCCTGCAGAATTTTCTCTTCATGCGAGCGGGAAGCTTGACGTTGTATCTGGTTTTGAGCCTCCACGCGAGCTGCACGTACCGGTCGGCTAGTTCGGGGCGCCCACCAAATATCCCCTCAGCCAGCTCGAATAGTCGCTCCATGCGCTCTGCCGCAATTCGCTTGTGCTCGGCTTTCCATTCTTGGATGCCCTTACGCGACATTTGATCACCTGCCCTGCCTGATTTTCTGGATCTCGAACGCATCCTCGTATGCAAAAATTGCCCTCATCAAAACAGTTGGTGCACGAAGGAGTTCTGGATCTATGCTCACGAGTTCGTTCGAAAGCTCGGTTACATTAGACAGGAAATCACCGCGAGGGAATCCGCCGATGATGACGCATACGTCGTCCTCTTTCGAAGTATTGATGAAGAGATCTTTGTAATGCCGCATCTGCCCACGCGGACTGAATGATATGACTTTTTTGGGCTTGATTCTCCCGACAAGCTCGGCGAGTGAGGCATTTTCAAGAGTGAGCAAAGGCTTTTCTGGCGGCGCTTCACCGGTGAGGAAAAGGTGCTCGATTAACCCAGTGAAGCGATTGAACATCCGGGGGAGGCGGGTGGACGGGTCCACGGTGATAATTTTGTTGTGTCGGGTGTGAACATAGGTGCGAAGTAGTCCTTCTCGGTTGAGAGGTGTGTCGAGAGCGAGCAACAAACAAATGTGCACGATGTCCGGCCGCCCCCGCCGGTCGCCATCAGGCAGCCTTCGCATCGCGGGATAATGGAGGCTCGAGTTAAGCAATATCTCCGTCGGTCTCCTCCCTAGGCGTCGCGCGCTCCACTTGATGACGCGGTGGTTAGCGATTTCCCGAGGCACGGTTTCGAGTTCGGAATCCGCCAAGATTAGGTGAAGCACCCCAAGCACCAACCCCACTTTGACAAAGAGCTATTTTAACCTAAGACAAACAGGACATACACTATTGAAATACACTCGCGTGGGATTGAATGTTTCCCTTGAAAGACGAGAACCCAACGCGGAGAAGACCTGTTCTCACCTACGCTTTGATTGTTGTGAACGTCGCGATCTTCGTAGGGGCGCTGGTTACGGGGACCTTCAATCAAGTTAACCAAGAATTCGGGATGAAGCCGAAAGAAGTGCTTGCGGGGCAGAACCTTCACACCCTTTTCACCTCGATGTTCTTGCACGGGGGGATTCTGCATAGCCTCTTTAACATGTGGTACCTTTGGATTTTCGGCGACAACATCGAGGACGTTCTTGGGAAGGGGAAATTTATTTTGTTCTACCTCGGCGCGGGGATTGTGGCCAGCTTAGTACATGCTTTTTCTGACCCGGGGTCGACGATTCCGACGATTGGGGCGTCGGGAGCCATCGCGGGGGTACTCGGGGCCTATGTACTCTTGTACCCGTGGGCGAGGGTGCTCACGGCCGTCCTTTTCTTTTACATTATTCACTTGGTTATGATTCCCGCTGTTGTAATGATAGGGTTCTGGTTCGTGCTGCAGGTGATTTCGGCTTCGGTGCTTTGGGCGGCAGGGGCGACCGCAGGGGTGGCGTACTGGGCGCACATAGGTGGCTTCCTTGCGGGCATGCTCTTGATTTTGCCGGTGTGGGTGAAACTCAGAAAGCGTAGGCGGGCGAGGCACGAAGGAGTATTAACTTTCGAGATACGGTGAGCTTTTTTATAGTTGGGGGCACCGAAAATATCAAGGAGACTGAAAATGGAATACGGTAAATTGAGCTTGTTAGGCCTTCTAGGATTGCTAGGTCTATTAGGTTTTGTATTTGACGACCCACGATGGTTTGGATTGTATGGCTTTTTTGGATTTTATGCGTTTGGTTGGTACAAGTTGTTTGTAAGCAGGGGATTCATAGTGGTAGTTGTGGGATTTGTTGCGATAGGGATAGTCGTAGGAACTATAATATGGTTCCTCATGAAGTTGTTGTAACTATCGTGGTTTAGTGGTAATGCTCAAGCGTTCTTCTGGATGATCCGTCTCGCGCCCGCCCTGAACACCTACTTGACTCAACACGGGAACCGAGGAGAGTATCTCAAAATAGAAATGGTGCGGCAGGATAGATGACTTCTAGCATTCAAATCTTTCAGGCAATTTTAGGCAAGGATCGGGTAGGGTTGGGACAAGCTCTAAGCAAAATTCTTAAAATCGCTAGTGGTTAGCTTGTCTTATTGGAAAAAGAGATTTTTGAGGTTGCTTATTCCTCCTCGCTTTTCTGTCTCCGTCCCGCTTCTTTGGCTTTCTCTATCGTGTATCCCTTTGGTCGCTCGCTGACCTTCATTGGTTTGAATAAGTAGTAAATGAACACCCCCAAGAAAGTAAAAGCAAAGACCACTGCCCAGATGAGCATGAAGATGAGGATAGCAAGGAGCACATAATAGATGCCCGTTGCCATTGATTGAAGGAACGGCAGGATATAGGGAAGCCCTAACACAAAAACGATAACAGCAATTAGGGTTACTACTAATCCGAATACGAAAGCCCCTCCGAGTTTTAAAAAATATTTAAGGGGTGGCACCCAGCTTCACCTTCCGAACTTGCCGAGGGTGCGCAGAAGTCCCCCCGCCACTTCAGCTTTTCCACGTTTTTCCGACGGCATGTATTGAGCTAACTTCGCCGCCAGCTCGGTGATGGGCATGCTCTGAATCCAAACTCTGCCGGGCCCTGTGATTGTTGCAAGAAATAGACCTTCCCCGCCCCAGAGTATGTTTTTGAGCCCTTTAACTCGTTCAACTGAATAGTCCATGTTTGCGTCGAACATCGCCAGACATGTCGTATCTATCCGCACTTTTTGGCCCGCTTCTAGGTCGAGCTTCGTAACTTCGCCACCCACATTGAGGAAAACTTGGCCCGGTCCTTTTATTTTTATCAGGATTAAGCCTTCTCCACCTAGAAACCCAGCGCCGAGTCTTTTTGTGAAAGTGGCGTCGAAATCTACACTGGTCTCCGAGCAAAGGAAGGCGTCTTTTTGACATATCAGTTCTTCTCCGGCTTTCAGTTTAGCTGGGATTATCTTCCCCGGAACTTCGGATGCAAAGGCAACTATCCCAGTGCCTCCTTTTGGCGAGAATTCTACCAAGAAGAACGATTCGTGAGCAAACTTTCGCTTTAAAGATTTCCAGAAGCCGCCCAGTGCTTTTGTTTCCATTTTGATGTTGTCGCTCATGTACATCATTTTTCCAGATTCAGAGATTACTTTTTCACCTGGTCTGAGCTCGGTGTTGAGAATTTGCATTACGGTGCCTTGCAAGTCCCATTTCATTTTTTCACCACCTAAAATTCTGGCATCTGTGTTTATAAAGGTAAAATTTTTGGTGCGGCAGGCGGGATTCGAACCCGCGCCGCGAGCTTGGCAAGCTCGTGTCCTAACCAAGCTAGACTACTGCCGCACTGGTTATGATTATCATTAGTCAGATTTAGCCCTTTTTGATAGTGGTTGCTCTTTCGTGCCACCCTTACAGTCTCTAGAAAGTATTTTTCTAGCCTTTATTTCTGGCTTTAAGCAATAATCACGCCTTATGTAGCAAGGTCAACTATTCGTCTAACATTTGCCCCTAGTTCACGCGCTTGTTTTACTAACTGCTTATTTGCTTTCACCAAAGTTGTCTCTCCCATTTTACCTCCTCCTTTGGTTACCCGTAGTTAACTTAGGTATGTTAGGATATGGCCAGTGGCATAGCGAATATACGGGGAGATATACCGAGTTCAGCCCCCGTAATCCGCTTCACGCGCCCATCGTTTCATTTATGCTGGGATTACCGCCCATTACCTGGCCTAAAGATCCAAGCTTGGTGGTCAGAGCAAAGGTTTGTTTTGAGAATTTTTTCAAGAAAGGTAAAAAGCTGGGATAAAAACAGATTTAGCTTACCCTTATCGGGCTGCTGTAGTACTGTTGCTGATATGTTGGATATATGTCGGCATTAAACACCAAGCAGGCAGGTTGTTTATTCGAATAAAAAATAGGTACTGGTTGTGGGCATTATCTATAGGGCCTTATTTGGACTATACATCCAAATTTGGCTGAAAATATGATTGATTGATGAAAAGAAGTCTATCATAAAAAGATAACATATACTATTTATGAATGTACATGAAGAAGAAATGACTATGAAGAAGAATAAAAATCTTTTTTACATAATTTTGGCGATTTCTGTGTTGGTTATTGTGGGAATTAGTTATAACTTAGAGAGTAATGATTTAGCGGTGATTCGTAATTTGGATAAAGAATTAATTCTTCAGAAAATTGAACAAGGGAAAGAGTTTTTGTTTAGGGCAATGCATGAAAATGAACACGGATTTTACAAAAAGTACGATGCGTTGGAAGATAATTTTGGGAACAGATTGCATACTGTCTATTCTGCTTCAATCATCTATACCTTTTTATACATTAATGATTTTGAAAAAGATGAACGGATTTTAGAGCAGGTATCTGATTGGGGGAATTTTCTTATTTCTATGCAGAATGAGAATAAGGAAGACAAGAGATATGGCGCCTTTCATTATTCTTATTATTTAGATAGTAAGGAAAAAGAAAAAAAATTTGTAGTCGGAACGAGTGCATTAAGCATATTTACATTATTAAGGCTGTATGATTTAACCGGCGAATCCAAATATTTGGAATCGGCGAAATTGGCTGGTGATTGGTTAACTACAATGCAGGAACCAGATGGAAGCATGAAACCTTATGTCAGATATTCAAATTGGAAATGGGTTCACGGTACAAAAGAATCACTTCTTTACAACGGCCAAGTTCTTTCTTCTCTTTCCAAACTTTATGGAGTTACTGGCGGAAAAAAATATTATGATACCGCAGAAAAAATTGCTAAACGTTTTGCAAAGAAATATGAGGAAGAAAAAGGTTACATCGAGGGTGAATACCGAAAGAAGAACCCAATATCAAATTCTTGGGTGGTAATGTCGTTAATGGATTTTTATAAAGTAAATCGAGACGATTGTTATAAAAAGATAATTTTTGAATTAAGTGATATAATTTTAGGAGATCAAATAAAAGAAACAAACGATCTCCTACACTACGGTAGATGGAATGGTGCATATTCAACAAGCGGGACTGCTTGGATAAGTGAAGTAATGACGGAAATGTATAGATTCTGCAAAGAACAAAATAAAGAAGATTGCGATAAATACAAAGATGCTGTGGTAATGGCGATAAGATGGCTTATTCAGAATACCTACTCAGAAAAGAATACATCTTTTCTTGAAAATCCAGAAAGGGCAATTGGAGGTGTTTTTTGGAATGAACAAAATAAATATGTAAGAACCGATTCGGTGTGCCATGCTGTAAATTGCTATACTAGAATAATGGATGATTTGGAAGATGGATTGTTGATTTCAATTTAGGAAAACAATTAGAAGAAATTTTAAAGTAATCAAAAATGATGGTTATTCTATCAATCTTCTCTTTTGTCCTAACCAAGCTAGACTACTGCCGCACTGCTTATGATTATCATTGCAGTCAGATTTAGCCCTTTTTGATAGTGGTTGCTCTTTCGTGCCACCATTACAGTCTCTAGAAGGTCTTTTTCTAGCCTTTATTTCTGGCTTTAAGCAAGAATTAAGCTTTATTTTACAATAAGCTACAAAAGAAGAAAAAAGAAGCAAGTTTTGCCCCTGTTTACCGAAAGGACTACTGGCAGGGCGGCATTCACGCTAACGTGATATATTTTGTCCAACGGGTCAAGCACAGCCTCGATTAGCACACATCTTTTATTCGCTCAAGGATTATTGCTGTGTGGGTCTTTTTGACACCCTCAATCGCGCCGATTTTTCGTAGGACAATATCGGTCAGCTCTTTGTTGTCATGTGCCCAGACCGTAGCCATTATCATAAATTTACCAGTTGAGGTTGATAACTTTTTTACCTCCTCTAGATTCGTTAAACTCTCTATGATTTCATCGTGTTTTTCTGGCGCCACATCCAAGCCGACGACAGCCATAGTGTTGTATCCCAGCTTGGATGGATTGGCGACGATGGTGTAGCGCTCTATCACTCCGGCGCGCTCCAGCCGCTTCACCCGCTTCCGAACCGCAGACTCGCTCATGTGCACTCGCTTGGATATCTTTCGAAAAGGCGTTTTAGCACCCTTGTGGAGGGCTGCGATTATTTCATAATCCGTTTTATCTATAACCCCTTTCATCCATTAAACCTCTGACTAATTTCGCACTATAATTTATTAATTCGTTTCAAAATAAAGCTTTTGGTTAATAAAAGAGGAAAAAAATCACTACTTATTATCGCTAACTAGGAAATAAAACTAACGAAGTCTAACAATTATTTCATTTACAAAAGAGGAAAAAAACGTTTCGCCTTGCTTACCAAGAACTATTGGCAAGCGTGCCCCTCCACCACGATGAGCACCCGAGCCTGAGGTTTACCCAAATCACTTCTACTGCTTCGGTTGCGGCGT
>JAOUPD010000052.1 GCA_029880065.1 Hadesarchaea archaeon | reverse complement strand
GGTGTATGTCGTGCGTGACAACAAGTTGATTGGAGCCATTGCGCTGGCCGACATCGTGCGCGAAGAATCAAAGAGAGCCATTCAGCAGCTGAAAGAGATGGGCATCCAATGCATGATGCTGACTGGAGATAGCAAAGAGGTCGCTCAATGGGTGGCCGAGGAATTGAAATTGGACGACTTCTTCGCCGAGGTCCTTCCAGACGAAAAATCAAATAAGATAAAAGAAATCCAAGAACGCGGGCTCACAGTGGCAATGGTCGGTGACGGTGTAAACGACGCGCCAGCACTAGTACAGGCTGATGTGGGCATTGCCATCGGAGCTGGAACGGATGTCGCAGTCGAGTCTGCAGATATCGTATTGGTGGAGAACGATCCAGAGGACGTGGCAACTATTTTGAACTTGTCCAAGGCCACCTATCGCAAGATGAAGCAGAATTTGTTTTGGGCAACAGGCTACAATGGCATCGCGATTCCATTGGCCGCAGGTATTCTTTTCCCAATTGGCATCCTGCTTAGCCCGGCGGTTGGGGCGGTGCTGATGTCAATAAGCACGGTTATCGTGGCGATCAATGCCAGATTGCTCAAGCTACCGTCTCAGTAAGCCTTTTCACTTAAACACGATGCAATAAGCTAAAATCTGCATCTCAAGTTTCTAAATAGATACAGTTCGTTTCTTTTTCCAAATGTATCAAAAATTTTCAAACTATGGTGCGGGGGAGGGGATTCGAACCCCCGAACCCCTACGGGATACGGCCCTGAACCGTACGCCTTCAGCCGGTCGTTAGACCTTTGACCTGACTTGGCTACCCCCGCAGCTAACAAACTTCGCCACCGAACGGCTTTAATTTTTCTAAGGCAAACCTATATGAAAACAGAGGACAATCAAGATTTGGGATAGCTATGCCGTTCAACATTGACATAGTGACGTGGATATTCATCATCTCCATCTTCTTCGTCATTTCCATCTTCCTAACCCCTCGTATGATAGGGCTCCAAGCACGCATGGGGCTTGGGCAGCTGCGCAAGTCGGTCCGCGAGCTCGAGGACTGGGCGAAGGAGAGCAAAAGGGTCGCGCTCCGGGCGATAACAAAGCATGGCAAACCCAGGCGTGATGTCGAGCGGGAATTCAACAATTTTCTCGAATTCTTCGCCATAGCGCCGGTTAGCGAGGATCCGGTGGGTGTGCTTCGCAGGCTTGAGCACGTGCTGGATGTGCGGAAGAAAAGGTTCGAGGGCGTAGTCGCGCGCTTAGCTCCAAAAGCCGAGCCCGAAGTCGCCGCCAACTTAGAGATGACATTCGAGGGGGCGATGGCGAGCTACAGCCTCTATCGCTTGGTGCGCCACTTCACATTGCTGGCGGAGAAGACTAAAAGCTATCAGCTCGTCATGCTCCTCCAGATGCAACTACCCTTCCTGAAAGAGTATGGGAAAGCGTTCGTGGATGCGACGAAAACCTTCGTTGCCGGAAAACCAATAGGTGACGGCGTTGGGGCAATGACAGCGACGCAGTTGATCGGGAAGGCCCGCTGTCTAGAACCCGTAGAAAATACCATCTATGCCGAGACGAAGTTCGACGGGCGAAAACTGCTCGTGGTCAAGGCGAAAGGGCCCGGGGGGCGGGTTGGCAAACCCGGTGAGCTAATCAAGCGGTTAATCACACAACGCAAGGTGAGTCGAATCATAATGATCGATGCCGCCCTGAAGCTCGAGGGCGATGTAAGCGGGCAGGTAATCGAGGGCGTCGGGGCTGCGATAGGTGGGCCCCCCACGGAGAAATACAAAATCGAGGAAACATCTGTGAAACGCAAGGTGCCGCTCGACGCCATCTTGATCAAGGAGTCATTCAAGGAAGCTATAAGACCCCTCAACAAACGTCTCGCACGCGCTGTCGATGTGGCCGCCGAACGGGTGAAGCAGGCGGTGCGGGAGCGGACGAAGCCGGGTGACGTGGTGATTGTCGCTGGTATAGGGAACACGATTGGGATAGGGCAGCGCACCGAGGAGCTACCCAAGGAATTCCCATCACCGCCCGAGAAGAAGAAGGATGAACTTGAATCTGATTTCCTACCTTTACGTTAGCTCTACTTTTAAGCGATGAGATATATAGATATTTTTTAACAAGTGGTAGATATGCGACGTTACAAGCACCTAGGCGATGTGGCCAAAATAATGTGGACGCCAGAACAGGTCCGAAACATAGGAATAGTTGCCCATGTCGATCACGGCAAGACGACGCTCACGGACAGCTTAGTCGCCGCTTCGGGAATCATAAGCTTCGAGCTGGCGGGCGAACAGCTCTTCACGGATTACCTTGAAATCGAGCAGCAGCGTGGAATAACCGTGCAGACTGCGGCAGTGAGTCTGTCTCATACTTTCGGTGGGAAGGAGCACCTCATCAACTTGCTTGATACCCCGGGGCACGTCGACTTCAGCGGTGATGTCACGCGAGCCCTGCGCGCAATCGATGGTGTGATCGTCGTCATCGATGCAGTCGAGGGCGTCATGCCGCAGACCGAAACCGTGCTCCGCCAAGCGCTGCGCGAGCGAGCGCGACCCATACTATTCATCAACAAGGTGGATCGCCTCATTGACGAACTCAAACTAACCCCTGATGGGATGCAAGCATGCTTCGTCAAGCTCATAACCAAGTTCAATCAGCTAATCCGGAGGTACGCTCCACCCGACATCGCCGAAAAATGGCAGGTGAGCGTTGAGAGGGGTTCAGTCGCCTTTGGGTCGGCGAAAGAGAAGTGGGCCCTCTCGATCCCCCTGATGAAGGCTAGAAACATGAGCTTCAAGGACATCATCACCGCCTACCAGACGGACAACCAAGCGGAGTTGGCGAAGCGAAGCCCGCTTTACGAGGTCGTGCTCGACATGGTCACTCGCCACCTCCCCAACCCAAAACAGGCGCAGGCGAGCCGAATACCAATTATATGGAAGGGAAATATGGAGAGTGAACTCGGCAAGGACATGCTCTCCTGCAACCCTGAGGGCAAAATTTGCATGATAGTCACCGACATCATCGTTGACGAGCAGGCGGGAGTCATCTCGACGGGTCGAGTCTTCTCCGGCACACTTGAAAAGGGAAAAACAGTTAGACTAGTGAGCGCTGGACAGGACGCGCGCATCCAGCAGGTTGGTATTTACATAGGGCCCAAGCGCGAGATGGTCGATAAGGTGCCCGCTGGCAACATCGCCGCGCTTATCGGGATGAAGGAGGCCTACGTGGGAGAGACGCTAGTAGAGGTTGGGGTGGAGGGCAAAGGCTTCGAGGAGCTTCGCTACATCAGCGAACCTGTAGTTACCGTTGCTGTCGAGCCGAAGAACTTCCAAGAGCTACCAAAGCTCATCAACGAACTCAAGAAGATCTCCCGCGAGGACCCGAACATAAAGATAAAAATCAACGAGGAGACTGGGGAGTACCTCGTTTCGGGGATGGGTGAAGTTCACCTTGAGATCGTTGAGTACAAGCTCAAGGAGGCTGGACTGGAGGTGAAATCGTCTGAACCTATCGTCGTCTATCGTGAGACGATTCTTGGTAAATCTGGACGTGTCGAGGGAAAGTCCCCAAACAAACACAACCGATTTTTTATTACAGTCGAACCCCTCGAGCCAGAGGTTGTCAAAGCAATCGAGGATGGCAAGGTTGTCCAGAAGCAGGAGCGTAAGGAGCGCGCAAACGTGCTCCGAGAGCTGGGCTGGGAAACTCACGCCGCGCGGAATGTGGTCTCCATAATCGGTTCAAACATTTTCGTTGATGCCAGCAAAGGTGTGCAGTACATGCGCGAGGTTGAGGACTATGCTATCGAGGCTTTCAAAGAGGTCGTCGAGGAGGGGCCGCTGATGCGCGAGCCTATGCGCAGGCTAAAGGTACTCATCAACGACGCATCGTTGCATGAAGACTCTGTGCACCGTGGGCCAGCGCAGATTATCCCGGCGGTCAGGCGCCCGATTCAGGCCGGAATCCTCCTCGCTAATCCAGCTGTGCTAGAACCTTTGCTCAAGCTCGAGGTGCGGGTGCCGCAGGAGTTCATGGGTGGCGCCACCAAGGTCATCCAAGGGCGCCGGGGACGGATTGTCACCATGGAGTCGGAGGAAGACATTGCGATAATCAAAGCTTCGCTGCCGGTAGCGAATTCCTTCGGGCTCGCGGCAGAGATGCGCTCGGAGACCGAGGGTCGGGCAATCTGGGGGACGGAATTCGAAAAATTTGAGCAGCTACCAAAGGAACTCCAAGAACAAGTCATTCGGGACGCGCGAAAACGCAAAGGATTAAAACTGGAGCCGCCTAAGCCTGAGAACTTTATGGAGTAGGACAGGTCAAAATGAAACAAGTGGCAGCTATCTTCATTGTGTATTGCATCAAATCTAGGAATTTCTGATCGTTCTAAGCATTAGTTTTGCCATACGTTGCCCTGGTTGGCGGCATCCTTGTGCTGGTGGGTGCCCTCGGGTTACTGATGTTTCATGGAGTTCCCAGAAAGACTCTATTGCTCGCGATCGGCGGAATATTGGCAATCATCGGTGCTGGCTGGGGCTTTTCGGACATCGAAATCGGTACTGTTCTAGTTGCCACCGTTAGCTACGGGTATGGTCTTTACCTTTGTCTGATTGGGGGCGTGTTGGGCCTCCTCGGCGCACTTGGTTTGAAGCGAAAACTATAGAATTCGGTGAAGAAAACTGCGCCTTTTTTTGTAAAGGTTTGCCTTTAACACACTTTCCCAGCCAGTCTATTCACGAAATGTTGCCCTAAGAAGGTCGCGGAACCTCTTTTATCGACACTAGGGCATACCCACCCGTTTCCCCAGTTTGTTCCCAAGGTAGCCCCCTAGCAGGGCCCCCAGTAGGTAGACGGGCAAGGATGTGAGTGCTGCGGGATCGGCACCTAAACCGAACACCCGCCTTAGAACGATCACGGAAATGGCCCATAAAACGAAGCCGATACCGGAAGCTCCTAAGAAAATGAAGAGACCTCGCCACAGGGTTATGGTTGTTGGAGTTCTCGGTAAATGTCGGAGGACGTAGCCTAAACCCAGAGCGAAAAACGCGAGAGCTGTATAGAGAATAACTTTTTCGTGTGGAATATAATCCCACAGAATTATGGCCGTGAGGATGATGATAATAACAGTGCAGAAGACAACTTGGGGTGTCCACCAGCTACGTGTCCATGTCCACCATTTACTCTTTCCCATCTTATCCCTTCCGCATATTTTTTTGTTAATACCAAGGCCTGTAGTTTCTCCGCTTCCCCAGTTTGTCTCCAAGGTAGGCTCCCAGTGGGTAGGTTAGTAAGGATATAGTCGCTGCGACGTCTCCGCTTAACACCCCGCTTAGACTGTAAACACAAATGAGCCACAGGGGGAAACCAATCCAGAAAGTGCCGCAGAAAATGAAGATCCCCCGCCGCATAACTCGCCACTTGGGGGGGGAGGTCAAAACGAAACGTCGGAGAGCGTAGATTGAACCTAGGAGCAGCGACCCGACGACTACCAGTTTGATAACTCCCTGGAGGGTATCAAGGCCAGTCACCCACAAGATTATGGCAATGAGAATTAGAGCAATGAGATTGTAGAGTAGAATTCGGGGGGTCCAGTAGTTACGCTTTCCCATCTTCATCGCCCACCTACTAATCGGTGAGACCAAAAATCTTATTCAACACGATCACGCCTGGCACAAGCACCCAAAAAAATACAAGCAAAAGGACCGGCCAAGGCACCCCCATTCCTTTTAAAAATAAAGCTATTCCCGCAGCAACTCCAAAAATCACCAAGCCGCCGACAGATAGATAGATTTTCTCCTTCAGAGTAACAGGTAGCCTTTTGGCCCTAAATTTCTCTAAAGACTTGGGGAGAGTTGTTCCCCTTTTCCTAAAGTATTCCCATAATATGAGCACGATAAACAGCCCAATCAAGGTCCCAGCTAGGATTCCCGCAACTTCTAACCAGCTCCGCCCCCCCAACCTGTAGATAAAGGCACCAAAAGCCGCGCCAGATGTAGCCAAAATTATTAAATCGCGTCTGCGCATTTTTTTATCCCTCGGCTTTTTTTCAATGTGTGTACAATTCAAATTAGGGCAATGCGGGGCGCGAAACCGAAAATGGAAGCCCAATAACCGCGCCCTCTCATCTTCATCCACACACTTCCCTGCAGAAAACGGGGCAACCAAGGACGCAAAGTGGACACGCCCAAGGCTACCAATACAACTGGTATCAGAACAATAGCTTTTAATTTACCCATTTTTAATCACCCCTAACTAGTCAAACATAAGTATATCATTTAAAAAACACTTCCGGATTCCCTGTAACTATAACATGCGCTATTTTCATCACTTGGTTCTTACATAAATGGCCGATAGCTCCTGCGTTTTAGGACAATGTGCGTTTCATTCATGCTTGAGTTCGCGGTGCCGTATGTGGAGCGAGTCGGGGGTCTTATATTGATTGTTGTGGGGGTTTACCTCGTTGGGTACTTTTTCATCACATTTTCTTAGTGAACATAAAGGACAACGAAAGTAATTAGCTAACCAAACAATCGGCTATTTCCCCAAATTTCTCGGGCGGTAGGTCCATCACACGAGCCTCAGCAAGCCCCTTTGGAAGTTTCCCATCAATAAACGCCCTGCGCTCAGCTTTCGGGGGGCGCTTCCCCGGAAATATTTCCCCGAACGAATGGTATAGTGCGTTCCGCACCCGCTGACGCCGATGCTGGAAGAGCGCTCGAATAACATTAAAAAAAAAAACTTTCTCGTTTTTGGCTTTGAATGGGGGCTCTCGCGGCCTGAGCCTGACGATTGCCGACGTGACCTTCGGTTGGGGAAAAAATGCTGCTGGTGGCACCTCATCGAGCAACTCGACGCTTGCTCGATAATATGCATTCACCGTCAGGCGGCTGTAATCGTCTGACCCCGGTTTTGCCGCAAGCCGCTCAGCGAACTCCCTTTGATACATCAGTACGGCCAACTCGAAACCATGCTAGAGCAATTTGAACATGATGTCTGACTCGTGACCGATCCAATTCATTAGGATGGTCTCAAGCACTCCGAGAGTTCGCAGAGGTGTAGGTAGCGGCTAGCTTAGGGCGAGAGGGGCTGATTAGGCGTATCACAGATTTTAATGCTTTGGTCGTTCGAAGTGCCACTAAGGCGGAAAAACCAAATAATGTAACTTCAAACGGCTTTGATTATGGCCGTTTGCCGGTAGCCAGTAAAGACACGAATGTACCCCTTGAACTCTCGGTCGAGCTCTGCATCGCCGGTATCAACCTTCAAAGTTTGTGTGAGCATGAGCTTGTGGGGGGTCGCCAGCACCCACACGTTCTCCTTTCTGACCCGGCGGATGACCTCGGGGCTGAGCTGTTGATTTCCGCGCCCTAAAATGAATCCTTGCTTTCCTATCGGGGTCACGATGATCGTCGCTGGCTTCTTCTCTATCGCCTCGAGGATCTGCCGTTCGTTCACGTCGCGCGCGAGCAGTTTAAAGTTT